>JAOULY010000149.1 GCA_029881775.1 Gammaproteobacteria bacterium | reverse complement strand
AAGAGGCCATTGACCAGGATGCGGCACTGGTATGGCCGGGTGAAAACCAGGTCAACCATGCGCACAGAAAACTGGCCGAGCGCAACAATGATTCGTCTGTTTGTACATTGCCACTGGTTAATGATGACAAATTCATCGGCGCTATCACCTTTGAACGCCAGGATAACAAGCCGTTTGACAGTAATACGGTCGAGACCTATTCACACGTTGCTGCACTTATCGGGCCGGTGCTGGAACTCAAGCATCGCAACGATCGCTGGTTGCTGGTCCAGCTTGTCCAGGCATTCGGTGGAAAACTGCGACAACTGTTCGGTCCGCGCCATGTCGCGCTGAAGCTGGCCACCATCTCGCTGGTTTCACTGTGTACGGCGCTGTGGTTTATGCCGGGCGAGTACCGGGTCACGGCAAACGCCGTGCTGGAAGGCAGTGTGCAGCGTGCTGTGGTCGCGCCGATCGACGGTTACATCATTGAATCCGCAGTACGCGCCGGTGACATCGTGCAGGCCGGTCAATTGATGGGCGCATTCGACGACCGCGACAAGGAACTGGATCGCAGCCGACTGGCGAGTGAAAAGGCGCGTTATACGCGTGAATACCGCAGCGCCCTGGCAGGTCGCGATCGTGCCGAGGTTGCAATCGTGAATGCGCGTCTCAGCGAGGCGGATGCACAGCTGCAACTGATCGAACAGCAACTCGAGCGGATGCAGATACAGGCGCCGTTTGACGGTGTCGTGGTCAGTGGCGACCTGAGCCAGTCGCTGGGTTCGCCGGTGGAGCGCGGCGATGTCCTGTTTGAAGTGGCCCCGCTCGATGCATGGCGGCTCATCCTCAAGGTGAATGAACACGACATGCAGGCGGTGAATGCCGGGCAGAAAGGCCGGCTTAAACTGACCGGCCTGCCGGATACGATCCTGGAATTTTCCGTGTCGAGAATCACGCCGGTCAGCGAGTCTGCCGATGGCAGCAACTATTTCAGGATCGAGGCGGAACTTGCCGATGCGCCCGCTATCCTGCGTCCCGGTATGGAGGGCGTCGGCAAGATCGAGATCGATGAACGCCGCCTGTTGTGGATCTGGACACACCGCATGCTCGACTGGTTCAAGCTGACTGCGTGGTCCTGGTGGCCGTGACATGAGCGGTCCAACGATCAGCCAGCACTGGTACCGTATAGCACCGCTCAAGCCCGGCTTGCGTGAGCATGTCGAGCTGCACCGGCACTATTACCGCGGCAACCGCAGCTACATGCTGCAGGACATGTCCACCGGTGCCTTCCACCGTTTCGGCCCGGAAGTGTATGCGCTGGTCGGGCAGATGGACGGGCGGCGCACCATCGATGCGATCTGGCAATCCACCGTCGACATGCTGGGTGACGATGCCCCTACACAGGATGAAGTGATCCAGCTGTTCGGCCAGCTGCATGGCGCCGACCTGCTGCGTTGCGATGTAACACCGGACAGTCTTGAAGTCTTCCGCAGGTTCTCGCACCGCAGGCGCCAGGACTGGAAGCGGCGCTGGCTGAACCCCATGTCGATCCGTATTCCGTTGCTGGACCCGGAGAAGTTCCTCGAGCGTTACGCAGAACGGGTGCGGCCATTGTTCAGCCGGGCCGGCTTCGCGCTGTGGTTCGTTATAGTCATGCTGGCGGTGATATTAGCGGGCATGCACTGGGGCGCAATCACCGAAAACGTGATGGACCGTGTGCTCAATCCCTGGAACCTGCTGATCATGTACTTCACCTATCCACTGGTGAAGATCCTGCATGAGCTGGGTCATGCCTTTGCCACCCGTGTGCGCGGTGGCGAGATACACGAGATGGGGATTATCTTTCTCGTCCTGATCCCGATTCCCTATGTCGATGCCACGGCATCGGCCGGTTTCAGGAACAAGCACCATCGCATTATCGTCAGTGCCGCCGGCATGATGGTCGAGTTGTTCCTGGCGGCGATTGCGCTGTTCGTCTGGCTCAACGTAGAGACCGGGCTGGTCAGCGCGGTCGCCTACAACGTGATGCTTATCGGCAGTGTGTCGACGCTGTTTTTCAATGGTAACCCGCTGTTGCGCTTCGACGGTTATTACATGCTGGCCGATGCGGTCGAGATTCCCAATCTTGGCGTGCGTTCGACGCGTTATCTTAACTATCTCGCCATGCGCTACCTGTACGGTATGGACGGCGTGGCATCGCCCGTGTCGGCACGCGGAGAGGCGGCCTGGTTCGCCGGTTACGGGATTGCCGCCTTGCTTTACCGGCTGGCAATCATGTGTGCCATCGCGCTGTTCGTGGCCAGCAAGTTCTTCATCTTTGGTGTGCTGCTGGCGATCTGGGCGTTGTTCTTGCAGGTGGTGATGCCGCTATACAAGCATTACGCTTTTCTGTTGCGCGATTCCCGGCTGGAGCGATTACGGCTGCGCGCTTTCTCAATCAACGGACTCGGCATCGGTGCGCTGGTCGGCCTGTTGTTTTTCATGCCTGCCCCGCTGTGGACCATGGCCGAGGGCGTGGTGTGGTTGCCGGAGCAGTCACGCATCCGCGCCAGTGCAGATTGTTTTATTTCCGAGGTACTGGTAGCCGATAACAGCAATGTCGCCCGTGGCGAAGCAGTGATCGTGTGTGAAGACCCGTTACTCGAGGCACAGGTGGCCGTGCAAAAGGCGCAGTTCGAGGGCTTGCAGGCGCGCTACCAGCTGGAGCGCAGCCGTGACACGGTGGAGGCGGCCAGCATCAGGCAGGAGATGGACGCGGCCGAACAGGAGTTCGAGGTTGCCCGCCAGCAATTGCAGGACCTGAACCTGCGCAGCCCGGCGTCAGGCAAACTGATTATTCCCTATGCGGCGGACCTGCAGGGCCGCTTCGTCAAGCGGGGAGAAACGATCGCCTATGTCAGTACGGATGCGGTGACACGTGCGCGCGTGGTGGTGTCACAGGATGATTTCGGACTGGTCAGGCGCAATACCGACCGGGTGGAACTGCGCCCGTCGAATGCGGTGGGTGCTGTGTATGCGGCGTCGATCAACCGCGAGGTGCCGGCGGCGTCGGAGCATCTGCCCAGCAAGGCGCTCGGTACCGGCGGTGGCGGAAAAATTGCCGTCGATCCGTCTGATGAATCCGGCACACGTACAATGGACTCCCTGTTCCAGGTCGAACTGGAGCTGACCGACGATTTCCCCGCGCAGTATTACGGGCAACGCGTCTACGTACGTTTCGAGCATGGCGCCGAACCGCTGGGTGTGCAGTGGACACGTTCCCTCAAGCAATTATTCATGCGTGACTTCGGTGTATAACATGACCCCGACACCCCAAAACCCATCATATATCACTGTAGGAGCGGACGCCGTCCGCGAACAGCACGACCACAAAAAACCATCCTGTACCGCTGTAGGAGCGGACGCTGTCCGCGAACTGAACTGCCACAAAGCTGGATTTGTTCGCGGACAACGTCCGCTCCTACAGCCGTATAACATAGGTTGTGGGGTGTTGGGGTCAGGCGTATGCGGCTGTTCGGTTCGCGGACGCGGTCCGCTCCTACAGCCGTATAACATAGGTTGTGGGGTGTTGGGGTCAGGCGTATGTGGCCGTCCTGTTCGCGGACGCGGTCCGCTCCTACAGTGTTTTAATTTTCACCGGGCAGGCCTGAAATGAGAACGACCAGAAACATGGCCTTACGACCGGGCATCCGTCTTGGCATTTACCCGGAACGTTCACAGGAACCGCCGAACTGGCTGGAAACCGTCTACACACGCCTGCAGGAGTATGTGAATACCACTGTCAAAGGCATGCGGCGACCGATGTCACAGTTTATCCGCAGTGTCGATCAGGCCGGCAAACGCCTGGACGGCATGAGCGATGTTGAGTTGCAATACCAGGCGCGCGCCAACGGCGAACTGCTGAAGGGCGAAGGCCTCACCGAGCAGCATCTTGCCATGGCGTTCGCCGTCATCCGCGAGGCGAGTGGCCGCACGCTCGGCATGCGTCACCATGACGTGCAGCTGATGGCCGGTCGGGTACTGATCGATGGCATGCTGGCCGAGATGGAGACCGGTGAGGGCAAGACGCTGATGGCGTCACTGCCGGCTGCCACCGCGGCACTGGCCGGCATCCCCGTACATGTCATTACCGTCAACGATTACCTCGCCGCGCGCGATGCCGAGAAGATGTCGCCGTTGTACACATTCCTCGGACTCAGCGTCGCCACCGTCAATGAAGAAATGGATGATGCGGCGCGTCGCGCGGCCTACGCGGCAGATATTACCTACTGTACCAACAAGCAGGTTGCGTTCGATTATCTGCGCGACCGCGTGCAAATGCGTAATGTCGGCGGCCGCCTGTCACTGCAGGCTGAGAAAATTGCCGGTGAAGAGTCCCGGCTTGACCGGGTCGTCATGCGCGGCCTCTGTTTTGCCATTGTCGACGAGGCCGACAGTGTACTGGTCGACGAGGCGGGTACACCGCTGATACTCACGCAGAGTGGCATGACCAGCGAGGCCGAGATCAAGCTTTACAGGCAGGCCTGCGCAGCGGCCGCAACGCTGAAGCCGAAGAAACATTACCGCATCGATGAAAGCCGGCGCAGTGTCCATCTCACAGAAGTCGGCAAGGACAAGCTCGTCACTACCGCGAAGGTGCTGGGTGGCCAGTGGAAACTGCGCGCACGTCGCGAAGAGCTGGTCAGCCAGGCGCTGTCGGCAAAGCACCTGTTTCTGCGTGACCGGGAATACCTGGTAGCCGACGGTGAGGTCAAGATCATCGACGACCTGACCGGCCGCGTGATGGGTGATCGCAAGTGGGAGCGCGGCCTGCACCAGATGATAGAAATCCTCGAGGGCTGCGAGCCGTCACCGCCCAACGAGGTACTGGCGCGGATCAGTTACCAGCGTTTCTTCCGACGCTACCTGCACCTGTGCGGCATGACGGGTACCGCGCGCGAGACCGCCGGTGAATTGCAGGCGGTGTACGACTTGCGGGTACGCAAGATACCGACGCACCGCTCATCACAGTTACGCCACCTCGGCGACCGTGTGTACAGCTCGGCGGACATGCGCTGGCAGCGGGTGGTCGAGCGCCTGACCGAGCTGCACCGCGAGCAACGACCGGTACTCGTCGGTACGCGCAGTGTCGGCGACAGCGAGCATCTCGGCAGCTTGCTGACAGCCGCCGGCCTGCCGCACCGGATCCTCAATGCACGCCAGGACGCCGACGAGGCGGAACTGGTCGCGCATGCCGGCGAGGCGGGCGCCATCACCCTCGCGACCAACATGGCCGGGCGCGGCACGGATATCCCGCTGGGGGCAGGCGTGGAAGAAACCGGTGGCCTGCACGTGATCGCGGCCGAGCGCAATACGGCCCGACGCATCGACCGCCAGCTGTTCGGGCGGGCCGCCCGGCAGGGTGCGCCCGGCAGTTACGAGTCCATCCTGTCGCTGGAAGACCGGGTGGTACGTGATTTTTTGCCTAAATATGTGTCCCTGATTGCCGCTAGGTATAAAAGGAATCCGGGGTATTTGCCGGGCTGGCTGGGGAAATACGTGACCACTTATTGTCAGCGCAAGTCCGAGCAGCAGCAGCGTTTGCAGCGCCGGGCGCTGGAAAGCATGGATGAACATTATGGCAGGATGCTCGCGTTTTCAGGCGAGAGGGAATAATTGATGGCATCAAACAACAAAACATGTGAGCGCAACAGCCAGCCTTACCTGCTATCGAGGCTGCTTGCGGGTGTATTTGTTGTCGTGATGGCTGCACCGGTCATGGCGTTTGATTACGATTGCATGATGGAGCCGAACCGGGTCGTGGAGGTGAAGAGCACGGTCAACGGGCGTATCGAGGCGATCAATGTCGAGCGCAGC
>JAOULY010000148.1 GCA_029881775.1 Gammaproteobacteria bacterium | reverse complement strand
GGGCGGCTGGATCCGGCGCGCAGGGCTGCCCTGCATTTTGAATTGTCCGGCCAGGTGGAGCAGCGCGCGGTCGAGCCGGGCCAGTCGGTGGCAGCCGGCGAGCTGCTGCTGGCGTTGTCCGCGGGTGATTACGCCGATGCGCTGGCCGAGGCCGAGGCGCAGCACGTCCAGGAGGCGCGCAACATCAGTCGCGATCGCGAGTTGCTTGCACTTGCGCGCAAGAACTATGCCCTGCAAAAGAATGACCTCGCTCGCCTCGAACAGCTCGGCGCGGAATCGCTGGTGTCGAAATCGCATCTTGACGAAGTACGTATCCAGCTGATCAGGCTGGAATCGGAAGTGGCGCAACTCAAGGCCAGCACCGGTTCGGCGGATGCGCGTCTCGCGCTGAAAGCGGCGGCGCGCAATCGTGCGGCGCGTAACCTGGAACGTACCAGGCTGCAGGCGCCGTTTGCCGGCACCGTCAACAGCGTCAATGTGCAAAGCGGTGACTACGTCACGCCCAGCCAGACGGTGGTCGAACTGGTCGATGCATCGAGCCTGGACCTCTACGTCGAGGTGCGCGGTAACGTGGCGCAGTCGCTCACCCAGGGACAGGCCGTGACCGTGTCGGTCAACGGTCTCGATCTGCCGGGCGAGGTGATTGCCCTGCAGCTGGACCCGGACCCGGTGACCTTTACCCATGCCCTGCGGGTGCGGCTGGCCGGCAATAATGCGCGACCCGGCCAGGTGGCACAGGTGCGCCTGCCGTTGCAGGCACGTGCCGGTGTCACGGCCATTCCCTCGACGGCCGTGCTGTTCGAGGAGGGCCATACCTTCGTCTACCGTGTCCTGGATGACACGCTGGAACAGGTGGCGGTCTCGCTGGGCGAGCGGGTCGATGATTTGCAGATCGTGCTGGCCGGTATTCACCCGGACGATGTTGTCGTCACCCGCGATGTCGCCGCGCTCAGTGACGGACAAACGGTGACAATCGAGCAGGTAGCGCCGGCAGTGGCCGGTGTGCAGCCAGCCGGGTGAGCGCCGCTTCCCCATGCGCCGGGAGCGTCTGCCGGCAGTTGCGCAGGCTCCGGTCGGCCATTGCGGGTAATGTTTGCTTATGTGGCTGATCCGTTACTCCATCCGCAATCCGCTGGTGACCAACCTGTCACTTGTCATCATTATTATCATGGGCGTGCTGGCATGGCGTTCCATGCCGCAGGAAATGTTCCCCAATGTCGAGCTCGATGCGGTCAGCATCAACGTCGAGTTCGAGGGTGCCTCGCCCGAGGAGGTCGAGCGCCAGGTCAGTATTCCGATTGAGGAAGAATTCGAGGGCATGCCCGAGATCGATGTGCTGACATCGACCAGCAGCGAAGGCATGGCCGCCGTCATGATCACGCTGAAATCCGGCACCAACGTCGACCAGTACATGCGCGATGCGCAAACCGCGCTGGACCAGATCACCGACCTGCCTGCCGAAGCCGAAGCGCCCGAACTGGTGCGCGTGAAGGCGCGTTTCCCGGTCATCAGCATGAGCCTGTACGGTGACGTGTCGCGCGGTTACCTGTACGAGCAGGCGGATCTTATCAAGCAGCGCATGGCACAGATCCCGGGCGTGGCCAGTGTCGGCCTGGCGGGTAACCGCGACTGGGAAATCTGGGTCGAGGTGGACCCGTTCGGGCTGGCGGCGCGCGAGGTCTCGCTCAACCAGGTCATGGCGGCGGTGCGCGGCAACCTGCGCGACCTGCCGGGCGGTTCGCTGAAGGCGCGCGAGGGCGATATCCTGCTGCGTGGCAAGGGCGCGCCGCCGGACCCCGAGCATATCGCGGACATCATGGTGCTCAACAACGACAGGGGCGGGCAGTTGCGTCTCGGCGATGTGGCGAATATTGAATTGCGCCTGGAGGAGGCGCGCACCATCGGTCGTTTCAACGGGCAACCCTCGGTCAACCTGACCGTTACCAAGACAGCGGAAGCCTCCACCATCAAGGTGGCTGACGCGGTCTATGCCTTTGCCGACGAGTTGCGCGGCGAGCTGCCGGCCACGCTGCAGGTCGGCCTGTTCAACGACCTGTCGATATACGTCAAGACGCGGCTGAACACGGTGAAATCCTCCGGGCTGGTCGGCCTGACGCTGGTGCTGCTGTCGCTCTACCTGTTCCTGAATTTCCGCGTGGCGCTGATCACCGCCATGGGGATACCGGTGTCGTTCCTGGTGGCCGTGGTGGCGATTTATTATCTTGGCTACACCATCAACATGGTGTCGCTGTTTGCGTTCCTTATAGCGCTCGGCCTGATTGTCGATGACGCCATCATCGTCACCGAGAATGTCTACCGGCACATGGAGATGGGCAAGCCCGCAGGCGAGGCCGCGCGCATCGGTTCGCACGAGGTGTTGTGGCCGGTGCTGGCCAGTACCGCGACCACGGTGGCGGCGTTCATGCCGATGTTTTCCATCAAGGGCGTGATGGGTGCGTTTATTGCCGTGATCCCGGTGGTCGTCAGTGCCTCGCTGCTGGGCTCTTTATGGGAAGCCTTTGGGGTGTTGCCCTCGCACGCGGCTGAACTGCTGCATGCCGGCAAGAACACCCGGCAGACACGCGAGCGACGCGTTGACTGGAGCAAGTTGTTGCAGCGATACATTGGCTGGTTGCGCTGGTCGCTCGCCAATCGCTACTTCGTGGTGCTGTTCTCGGTGCTGTTGCTGATGGTCACCATGATCTATGCGTCGACACGCTTGCCGTTCCAGCTGTTCGACGATGTCGATACCGGCCAGTTTTTCATCAATGCCGAGGCCCCGCAGACCTACAGCCTGGAAGACACCGACAAGCTCGCCGTGGCGATGGAGAAGATCATCCTCGAGTCGTTGTCGGATGATGAACTCAATACCCTGTTGACCAACGTCGGCGTGAGCTTTATCGACTTCAACCGTTTCCAGATCGGCAGCCAGTACATCCAGCTGGTCGTTGACCTGGAGAAGGCGAAACCCGAGGGTTTTATCGAGCGCTTTATTTCACCGCTGGTCAGTCTCAAGTTTGCATGGGAAGGCAAGCGGACGCGCGCCACGGAAGATATCCTGGGTGAATTGCGCGAGAAACTGCAGGCCGTTGCCGGGGTGCACCGCATGTCCATCCAGCGACCGCAGGGCGGGCCGGCCGGCGCGGACATCGAGGTCGGTGTCAGCGGGACTGATGTGAACGTGTTACGCAAGCGGGCCGGCGATATCGTCAGTTACCTGCAACGCCTGCCCGGCGTGCATGACGTGCGGCAGAATCTCGAGACCGGCAAGCTCGAGTACCGCTACTCGCTCAATAACCGCGGCAAGGAACTGGGCCTGCAGCAGGGCGACCTGGCGGCGGCCGTGCGTACCGGTTTCCTCGGCGTCGAGGCGGTGCAGGTCACGCGCGGCAACAAGCGCATCCCGGTGCGCGTGATTTATCCCGAATCGATTCGCGAGACCAGTGACCTGGAACGCCTGCCGCTGGTGCTGGATGACGGGCGGCTGGTCTACCTCGGCGACGTTGCAACCATCACCATGGGCCGCGGCATGAACACGATCAGCCGCCGCGATACCCGGCGTCTGGGTATCGTCACCGCGGAAGTGGATGACCAGGTCACCACGCCGCTCGAGGTGACCGAGCTGGTGCGCCGTGAATTTGCCGATATCGAGCGTGACCTGCCCGGTTACGAACTTCTGTTCCTGGGCGAGAAAAAGGATGCATCGGAATCGTTCAGCGGCATGAAAGATGCGCTGCTTATATCGATGGCACTCATCTTCTTTATCCTGGCAGCATTGTTCCGTTCGATGCTGGATCCGCTGGTGGTAATGGCCGCGATACCGTTCGGACTGATCGGCGTGGTGTTCGGGCACATGCTGTTCGGTTACAACCTGCAGTTCCTGTCCGCCATCGGCTTCCTCGCGCTCACCGGCATCGTGGTCAACGATTCGCTGATCCTGGTGAGTTTCGCCAAGCGCATGCGTGGCGAGGGCATGGAACGTGTCGAGGCCATGCTGGAAGCCGGTCGTGTGCGTGTGCGCCCGATCATGCTGACCAGTATCACTACCTTCCTCGGTGTGTCGCCGCTGATTTTCTTTGCCACCGGCCAGACCGCCTTCCTGTCGCCCATGGCGGTCAGTCTCGGCTTCGGCCTGTTGTTCGCAACGGCGATTATCCTGATTGCCATTCCCTGCCTGTACCTGATCGGCGATGACCTGCGCGAGTGGAGTTGTGCACGCAAGCGGGCGCTGTTCCCGCCGGCGGAAGACGTTTGACGGCGACACAGGCTGCGCGTGTCGCGTGGCATCAGCGGGCAATCGGTAGTAGTATTTCCACCTCATCGCAGCTTTCTTCAAACCGAACAAAACGGTAGCCAAATTGCCCGAACGTCTTGACGCACTGAAACGCTGGCTCGAATCCGAACTCGAATTCCGTGACTACACCATCAACCCGGCGTCGAGTGACGCCAGCTTCCGGCGCTATCTCCGCGTGGTACACAATGGCGAGAATTTCATCGTCATGGATGCGCCGCCAGCCAGGGAAGACTCGCGACCGTTTGTAACCGTCTCGCGACTGTTGTTCGATGCCGGCCTGAACGTGCCCGAGGTCATCGATGCCGACCTGTCGCAGGGCTTCCTGCTGTTGTCGGACCTGGGCAGCGAGCTGTACCTGGACGCGCTCGATGATGACAGCCGCGAGCGCCTGTATGCTGATGCGCTGGCGGGGCTGGCTGTTATCCAGGCCTGCCCGACCGGCGAGTTGCCGTTGTACGACCGTGAACTGTTGTCACGCGAGATGGAATTGTTTCGCGAATGGCTGGTCGGTAAACACCTTGGCCTGTCTCTCACGGATGCGCAAAACGGCATGCTGGATGATGCGTTTGCCTTGCTGATCGACAATGCGCTGGCCCAGCCGAAGGTCTTTGTTCACCGCGACTACCATTCACGCAACCTGATGGTGACCGCCAGCAACAATCCCGGCATCCTCGATTTCCAGGACGCGATGCTCGGCCCCGTAACCTACGACCTCGTGTCCCTGTTGCGTGACTGCTATATCAAGTGGCCGGTTGAGCAGGTGGACGACTGGGCGCTGGGCTATCAGCAGCTGGCGCTGCAGTCCGGCATACTGAGGAAAGAACACGACGATCCCGCGCTGTTCCTGCGCTGGTTCGACCTCATGGGTGCGCAGCGCCACCTCAAGGCCGCCGGCATCTTCGCGCGCCTGAATCACCGCGACGGCAAGCCCGGCTACCTGGCCGATATCCCGCGCACGCTGTCGTATATCACTGACCTGGCCGAGCGGCAGCCGGAGCTTGCGCCGTTGTGTGTGTTCATCGATAAAGAAGTGTTGGGCCGACTGTAAAGCGGGAACTGGAAAAGAAACGAAATCAGTTGAATGTGAGGAAGTTATGCGCAGCATAACAAATCGTCCGTGGCCGGCGCGGTCACCGCTATGCAGCTAGGCTGGTTACTGGTCTTTATGTCGGTGTTCGGCTGGTCTGCGATTGACCCGGCGGATACCTTTACCTGGTTCCTTGAAGTGCTGCCGGCCATCATTGGCCTGCTGGTGCTGGCACTCACCCGGCGGACGTTCCCGCTGACCGCGCTTGCCTACGTGCTGGTGCTTGTCCACTGCATCATCCTCATGGTCGGCGGCCATTACACCTATGCCGAAGTGCCGCTGTTCGACCGTTTGGCCGAAATGTTCGACTGGCAGCGTAATCACTACGACAAGGTGGGACACTTTGTGCAGGGCTTCGTCCCGGCGATTCTCGCGCGTGAAATCCTGCTGCGCAAAGCAGTGGTTAACGGCCGTGGCTGGTTAAATTTCTACACCGTGTGTTTCTGCCTGGCCTTCAGTG
>JAOULY010000147.1 GCA_029881775.1 Gammaproteobacteria bacterium | reverse complement strand
CGGGCGTTACCCAGCAGGCGCGGGTCCGAATCGCTGCTACGTCCAGAGGCGGAAATGCTGTCACTGGCGTTGACCACGACATTGCCGGCATCGCCAGTGCCGCCGGTGAGGGTGCTGATGGTGCTACCGCTCTCCAGTACCACATGACCGGCGTCGACAGAAATGTCACTGCCCGCACCGCCGAAGAAAAAGGCGTCGGCAATGAGGCGCCCCTCGTTGACCATCTTCAGCTCATCACTCACATTCACATCGATGCTACCCGCCGCACCACCACCCTGGGTATCGGAAAACACCTGGCCATTATCGGAATAAAAGTTGCCGCTGCGAATATAGACGTCACCGGCACCGTCACCACTGACGTCGACGTTACCCAGCGGCAAGCCAAAGTTATCGCCTGTCGGGCGACCATCAATATCAGTGCTATGCGTGATGCGAATGTCACCCAGGCTGGAAAAACTACCGGTATCGAGGCCAGCGGCGAGCGGGCGCACTTCCCCGGCTTCCGCCACACTTGCCATGTTGATACGACCTTCCTTGGCATGCAGCGTGGCATCGGTGAGGATGACGTCGCCACCGATCACTGACAGGGTGGAAAAATCCCCTGTGCGTAAAAAACTGCCGTTGATTTCGATCGGCTGCGGTGCAGCGCTGACAAAGCCGAACGCCGATGGGGCCGCTGCGGTTAACACACTGTTTGCCGGTATGGCCGCATCGAAACGGCCATCGTTACCAAGCCTGAGGTAGTCGGCTGTAGTAACGTGGAAAGAACCGGATACTTCCAACGATGCATTCGGACCGAACACTATTCCGGCCGGGTTGATAAGATAGAGGTCGGCACCGCTTATTCCTGAGCGCAGCGTACCATCCAGGTTCGAGGCAGAACCGCCGGTGACCCGACCAAGAATACGCATCACATCCGCAGGTCCCTGGAAGGTCGCCGATTCCCCGGTATTCAGGTCAAAGACACCAAAACTGTGAAACAGGTTGGCGTCCCACCGGGTCCCGCCGCTAATGTCGAAGTCGGACCCGACCTGGTTGACCAGGGTGCCAAGACTGCCATCGGGCGTGATATCCGCATACGCCGCTGGAACGAGTAGCACACAGACCAGCAACCACACGTCCCACCTTGCTGTTTTTCTTGTTTCTTTTTGCTTCATGATGCCGCCATTCGTCCTGACAACTGAATATAACTGTCAAGCTAGTACAACATTGCATCCAGTGCATCGTAAATATTCACAGTCCCGGGCGGCATTTTTCTTTAACCGGGGTTTAATCGGGATTCTGCTTACCTTTACATGGTACATGTTTGTACTACTGAAAAATTATCCGGGGAGTATATTGTTTCAGTTATATCTCGATTCAAAAATAGTAATACTTACAAGCCTCTGTTTATCCTTGTTTTATATAAACTCAAGGACATGCAGAAACGACGGATGGTCAATACAAACGGTAGCGCAACTGCAAATTCACGCCCCGGTCCTGCAGGTCCCGATCCTGGTCTGCGCGGTCAATATTTTCAAATGCATGCGCTACCGACACGCTGGCCAGCAGGCGGCGCGTGGGCTGCCAGCGCAGTGCCGCACCGATGCTGGCAATGTCACGTGGACTCGGCGTAACACGGCCATCCTCCCAGGCCTTTCCGTAATCGACAAAGGGAGCAATCTGCCAGTCCGACTGCAGGGCGTCGCCCTGGAATAGTGGAATACGCAGTTCTGCCGAGGCGGCATATCCATTGTCACGCACCAGCTGATTCTCCCGATAACCACGCACCGTATCGTGCCCGCCGACGACAAATTTTTCCATCGGCAACAGCGCGCGGTTACTGCGTTGCGCACTGGCCTTGAGGATCACCTGATAACCTTTCAGCAGGCGCCGCACCCACTGCAACTGCCCTGACCAGGCGACAAACTGTCCGTCCGGCGCATCACTGTGCCTGGTCGCACCCAGCGCATCCAGGCCGATGGTAACGACGGACCGCACTGCAAGCACACTGTCGGGATCACGTCTCAACCAGTCGAGGGACAGGCGCAACGGCGTGACATTGGTGCGGCCATTTTCTGCGCCTTCGGCAAACGAAAAGGGAACGCCCAGCAGCTTGCTATCGCTTTGGCGCCTTTCCAGCGCTATGCCAGCAATCAGGTGTCCATTGAGCGTATTGCGCAGGGGATGTGAAATACTGAAACCCCAGGTTGTTGCGTCGCTCTCGATATCCAGGTCATCGAAAGGATCTTCGACGACTTCCGAACTGGTGTATTCATAGTAAAACCCCAGCTTTGTATCCAGGCTGTTCACCGGAAGCTGGTAGAACAAAAACACATCATCAAGTCCTTCGGTATGCGCGAGATAGGCAGTGAATGGATCACTGTTCCCGGTCAGGCTATAAAGTGTGGCATTAACTTCCACCTGCTCAGCACCAACACTTGGCGGACGAAAGTTGTTCAGGTCGATATCAACACGGGCCGGCCGGCCCTCGTCCACCTGGAGCATGAGCGCACTCTCGCCACGCCGCTCACCTGGCCTCAACTCTGCATTCAAACGTTCTATCAGCGGGTTTCTCTGCAGCATCTTCAGCTCGTTTTCCAGCCCTGAAATGTTCAGCGGCCTGCCCGCCCCGCGCTGCAAGCGGCTTTCAATATACCCGTCCCGCAAGCGCTTGTTACCGTCGATCTCGATGCGCGTCAGTTCACCCTCGATGATCCGCAGGGTAACAACACCATCCTCGACCTTCTGGTCGGGTATGACGGCACCGGAATTGATATAACCCTGATCAAGATACAAAACACCGATCGCATTTCTAAGCTGCAGCAATTCCGCCGAAGTGATCACACGACCCTCGTAGCGCGCGGAAATCTCGTGCAGTTCAGAATCGCTGAACACATGGTTTCCTTCAAACCGGAATGACCGCACATAGACACGTAGTTGCGGCGATGTGCGATCGGTTTCCTGGCGGGGTTCCAGTGGTGGCAACACCATGGGTGATGCCTGCCGGGGTGCATCCCCGTCTATCTCAGGTAACTCTTCCTGCAATAGCCTATGCTTCTGTTGAACGCCCGCGCCAAGTTCGGCCTGCCCCCAGGAACCGGCACAAAACAGGCCACAACAAGACAACAGTATGATTGCGCCGGTTCTTCTCAAAACTCGCCCCAGTTAATTAACGTAAAACCAAAACACGGATACTGGAATACCTCTCAATCATAGCACCGGAACCCATGGCCAACAGGAGGCAATAATGGTGAATATTACCTAACATCAAGCCAATATTCCTGATATAAAGAAAAGACAGCAGATAATGACTGGCAGATTTTTATTTCCGGCATGGGGTGGACCTTGCAAATAATTGCAAATTGTTTGGTGAGAAGATTGGCCGGCGTCTGCATCCTCCTGTTGCTGACCATCAATGCAGCTGCAGAAACACTGGTGCCGGGTATGGCACAGCAGGAAATCGATCATTCGCTGCGTCAGGGTAATTTCTCCGGGGCCATCGCACAGGCACGTCAAGCGATTGAACGCAATTCGCACAATAAAAAGTCCACGGTTTATCTCGATGCCTTGCTGGCGCTGGCGAATGCCTATCAGGCAGCCGGTCAGCAACACAACGCCATCGTAACGCTACGCTCTGCCCTGGAACTCGCCGAGACACTGGATGATAGTGCGAAACGACTGGAAGCAATGGCAGGGCTTGGACAGTCCTATGCCCGGTCTGGACAGACCGAACAGGCACAGCGATGGCTGGCCACTACCGCGCAGGCCGCCGCCCGTGCGGATAAGCCAGACGTTGAAGCAGCAACCCTCATCAATCTCGGAAACATGCTACTGGACACATTGCAATCTGAAAAAGCACTGGAGACATACAAAAAGGCGGCAAACATCGGCGAGGCAAATGGCCTGTTGCAACTGAAGGCACAGGCCTTTGCCAATGCGGCACGTGCCGCCCTGGCTATAAATAACAACACGCTGGCTACCGAAATGGTTGTCAACTCGTCGCGCACATTCAAGTCTCTTGACGTGTCTCACGAAACCGCATACCTGTTGATCAATACTGCGCTGTTACTGGTCGACATCCAGGAGGCAACTGGCGAAGCGAATCCACAGTGGCTGAGAGAACCTTACAAATTACTCAGGGCTGCACAAGAGATGGGGGAAACGTTACGGGATTATCGTGCACAATCCTGGGCGACCGGCCACATCGCCAGACTCTACCTGCAGGAAGGACGTATCCCGGAAGCTCTGACACTGACCAGTGAGGCCCTGTATATAGCGGAACAAAACAGCATACCGGATGTCCTTTATTACTGGCAGTGGCAAGCCGGCCGAATTCTCGACAAGCAGGGAAAGACAACAGAGGCCATCGATGCCTACCGTGCAGCGGTGCGCACACTACAACCGATTCGTTATGATATTACCGCCAGCTACGGTGACAGGACCTCCGCATTCCGGGAGATTATCGGCCCGCTGTATTTCGAACTGGTGGATCTTTTGCTGCGCCAGACCCGCCTGGCCCCTGACACCAGCGACAAGAGCATCCAGGAAACACTGCAGGAAGCTCGCAGTATCGTAGAACAGTTCAAGACAGCTGAACTTGAAGACTATTTCCAGGATGACTGCGTAGCGGCGCTGCAATCAAGAACCAGCGGGCTGGACCAGCTTGGAAGTCACACAGCCGTTATATATCCGATTATTTTGCAGGACCGCACGGAACTGATTGTCAGCCTGCCGGAAGGGATTGAACAATTTACTGCGCCGGTCAACGCCGAGAGCATTACAGACGAGATACGGAAATTCCGCCATAAGCTGGAGAAACGGACCACACGACAGTACCTTCCCCACGCACAGATTTTATATGACTGGTTAATAAGGCCAGCCAGTGAATCACTCCATGCTGCACGCATTAAAACGCTGGTTATCGTACCGGATGGCGCGCTGCGGACCATCCCCTGGAGTGCACTGCACGATGGCAGTGAATTTCTGATTAAAAACTATGCCGTTGCCTACACGCCCGGCCTTCAGGTTACCGACCCGCAAGCACTGAACCGGGAAGACATGCAGGTACTGCTAAGCGGCCTCACCCAATCGGTTCAGGATTTTCCTTCGCTGCCATACGTCAAGGACGAGCTTGAACATATCAATGCCATCTACAATGGAACGGTATTGATGGACCAGGATTATCACTCGGAAAACCTGAGTAGTGCGCTTGAGGAAACACCCTTTTCCATTGTACATATTGCATCTCACGGCAGCTTCGACAGCAACCCGAACAAGACATTTCTGCTCACCTATAATGGCAAGATCAATATGGATGAACTTGAACAGTTTGTCGGAATCGGCCGATTCCGCGACAAACCCATCGAACTGCTCACACTTAGCGCCTGCCAGACGGCTGCCGGAGACGACCGCGCAGCACTGGGCCTGGCCGGCATCGCTGTGAAATCCGGGGCTCGCAGCGCCCTGGCCACTCTGTGGTTTGTCAACGACCAGACCACGTCTTTGCTAACAACCGATTTTTACAATTTTCTAACGCAGGCAGAAATTTCAAAAGCCCAGGCGCTGCAAAAGGCGCAGATCAAGGTTCTCAGCGACCGCCGCTACCGTCATCCCGGCTACTGGTCACCTTACCTGCTGATTGGAAACTGGCTGTAGATGAAAGACGCGCCCGCCCTGCTATGCACGACTGGTGTCGCATGGGAGGTGCGTTCGGAAATGTAGTACCGTATCCGCATAGTCAATACTGCAATCATTGGAAGTTTATTACTCCAGGTACTGGTACCAAAGTATTGATGCCAGCAATCAGTATTTTATAAACATTGACCGGTCTGATTACCGGTTTTTCACGGCCTTTGAGGCGGCA
>JAOULY010000146.1 GCA_029881775.1 Gammaproteobacteria bacterium | reverse complement strand
GTTGTTACTCATCATTTTCGCACTATTCATGGTCCTTTTCTCTTTCGACGTCTTTAAGGAGGATAAAGGTGCGGTGGAAATTGCGATCGGGTTCGTCATGCACAATATTCCGTCCATGATGTTGGGATTGCTCGTTTTCGTAGCGTGGCGTCGGGAGTGGATCGGCGCTCTGACATGCCTTGTACTTGCAGTAGCATACATTATGTGGGGCTGGGGACGATTTCCTATATTTGTCTACTTCGTGATGGCTGGGCCGTTATTTCTTGTTGCGGCGATTTACGTGGTGAATTGGCAACTCAGGAGACGCTCCGCCCAAGTACGTTGACGCGAATGACTGCTTCTGGCGGTATACGACCTGGGGCCTGTATTCAAAATAGTCTTCTCTAAAGGACGGGAGAAGCCCCCGGCGTGGATAACAGTCTTTTTATTAATTAAGCCTTTTAGACACGTACAGAAATACAAATGAACCGGCTCAATCCCGAAAAGTTGTTGATGTCCAAGTGGACAGCTGTTCAACCAAAACAGCGTGAGCGGCATTTCATTGTGAACAGGCTGATTTGTACCGAAGATGAAACCATCATCGGCTGTGTGCTTGAAGCCGTGATCAATAAAAACAACTACGAAACAGACTGGCGGGAACTCCAGGATTCGACGCGCTGGCTTATGGGATGGAAATGATATCCGGGTCGGGCAATCGTCGATAAATTCTTTTGCTGGACTCGGCATGCTGTGCTTCCCTGTATCCACCCAGCATAATCAAGGTAATCAATACATTTTGAGATATTCTTTTCCTGACGATCCCGTCATCTGTGTTTAACAGTCCAGATAACGGGTACCGTCTGGACATGAGGTATTACAGGCATGAAAAAAGCGATCATCTGGTTGTTGGCGATAACTGTTATTCTTGCGGCTTTATTGTGGGGGCCGATCATGAGTAATGTTGAGCAGGCCAGGTACGATGTCTTTGAAACGCATGGAGCAATTGAAATCCGTGACTATGCTCCAATGATCGTTGCAGAAGTCAGCGTGACTGGCGATCGTGAGAAAGCCATAAGTGATGGGTTCCGGCTGATTGCGGATTATATTTTCGGCAACAATATCTCGTCTCAGGAAGTCGCTATGACTGCACCTGTGATCCAGCAGCCAAGTGAAAAAATCGCCATGACGGCACCCGTCATCCAGCAAGGCGATAAGGGGCTTTGGGTGGTGCGGTTTGTTATGCCCTCAGCCTATACGATGCAAACGCTGCCGAAGCCAAATAATTCCGAAGTGGTTCTTAAGCAGATTGCCGGGAAACGATACGCGGTTATTCGTTTTTCTGGTCTCGCAAGGACCAAAAGCCTTGAAGCTCATACCAATGAGCTGGAAGCGTTCATTCTGGAAAATAATCTTCAGACCGTCTCGAAACCGACTTACGCTTTTTTCAATCCACCCTGGACCTTGCCATTGTTACGTCGCAACGAGGTTATGATTGAGATTAACAGGTAGACGTTGTAGCGCGTGTACAGGGTGCATAATCCATGCATTCCGAAAGTGTTCACCCGGGAGCCGGCTATCACTTTGGCATCCCGGACTCTGAATTCTCGCGATACGACCACCCTAGGGCCACTCCGGCAGCTGCCCTCAAGGCATTTGTAACACGGCGACGTTCTGGAACTGGCTGACCACGCAAAAGGATTCAACCTCAAGTTTCAGCAGTACACATTCGGTGGCGCTCACGAAATCACTCAGGTCCGGGTGTTTGTCAAGATAGAGCTGCAGCAGTTCGCCATGTTGTGTCACATCGACCTCGCTGACCATACCTTGGGCGGAGATGGCTACGGTATCGTTATAATCGGCCGACTTGTTGGTGCGGTTATCGATCAGTAATGAGGCGCGCGGGTTCGCCTGCAGGTTCGCATGTTTCTGGGTCGCCCGATAGGTTGCAAACACGATCGAGTACAAGTCAGGGGTAACGGCGAAGGCCATCAGGCTGGTATAGGGTTGTCGGTCATGCTGTGTTGCCAGTACACCCTGGGCCTGGGAATCCAGCAGTGTTCGAACCGTCTGTCGCAGTTGCTCCTGCGCCGCCATCGTCAAACCCGTTGCCAACCAGTTGACATCCAGTCGACCGCAAGAGCCATCAAAACGAAGCATGGGATATTGTCAGAGCACATTTGCTTTCTATATTAGAGAAAAAAATATGCTCTGGCACCATTTATCATGGCTACACTGGATTTCACGATGTTTACCCCCTTTGGGGAGCCTGCTGCGATTACCCTCGTGAATGATCTGGCTACTTACGGCGGATATACGAATCCGGTTGGCAACCCGACTACCATGAGTTACATCGATTACTTGGCAATTGGTTGCGAAAATTTAGCCTGTACAAATATACCTATAATTGCAGATGCTGGACCTGACCAAAACGTATTTACAAATGAGTTTATCACTCTTAATGGTTCTGGTAGCACTGAGACTCCAGGTTATGTACATGACTATTTCTGGGAGCAGACAATGGGTAGCGCAGTCACATTATCTGATGCTTATGCATTAACACCCAGCTTCATTGCATCTGTAGCGCCACAGATACTGGAATTCCGCCTGACAGTTAATAATGATGGTGGTAGCAGCGATTCAGATCTTGTTCAAATCAATGTCTCTGCCGTCCCTGTCCCCTCGGCCTTCTGGCTTTTTGGCTCGGGCTTGCTTGGATTAGCTGGAATAGTAAGAAGCAGAAATGCGACTTAATATTTTCATCCAGAGACGGCCCTTCGGGGCCGTTTTTCGATTGTGCTTAATGTCCGGAGTTTGCCGGAATACGACCCAGGTGCTGGTCAGAATATTAGTCTTCTCTAAAGGACAGCAGACGACCCATATGCGACATTCAGTGGCAATCGGTAAGAAGTGGTCTACGCTTAAACTTAATGACTCGAACCGACCCAACTCGGACACTCACTTATTCCCGGTTCAGAATAATACAAATGTATTAGCACATGTCGGCTATCGAACCTTTTCTGCCGTACAGGATGGCTTCGTCGTTCACGTAATTAGATAGCGTATAGCTTACTATTGAATATGGACTATAGTTAGCTTTGCCTGCCTCTCTCAATTTGCTCCCAAAGAAATCCAGACCGGTGAGTGCTGTACAGCACGACCAACAGATCAGCCAAGATTAAAAATAATATTTTAGCTATTAATAATAGATTTTCAGGAGAAATTACTATGAAGAAATCCAATCTATTGGGTGCTGTGTGCGCCTGTCTTGCAGTTGCGTCTTTTAATGCAAATGCTAAGGCGCCTGAAAATGGTCGCGAAAATGGCGCCATGTATCAGCTTCTTGATCGCCTTCAAATCATCGAGGCTAAATTAGATAGTGTACAAGAGGAATTAGATGCTCCACCAACACCTTCGACATCGGCCACGTTTTGCATTTCACAGGGTCGCGGTCTAGAGTTAGGAGCTGACTGGGCTGGCGAACTGAAATTGGAACTAGAGGGAGGTCTAGGTTGGGCTGAAGTTGGAGACGTAAAAATAACTGTTTCGCCAAGTATGCCAGTTGTTGTACCAATCGGACTCCCTCCGTTTGCAATTCCAATCCCCCTTCCAACCGAAGCAAAGATAGGTGTTAAAGGGGGCATTGGTCGTGTTATGGATATCTGTATAGATGTCCCTATTACACTCAGTCCAGAAGATGAAACCCGACTTACAGAAATAGCCAAAGATATAAACGCTAAAACTGGAAACAGTTTTATAGAAAAAGGTAAATTCCAAAGGAGAGCAGGTCGAATATTAAATTATGCGGCAGTGCGTGTACCAGGCAATCAACGCACACTCATGATGGCAGCTGATCCCATTTCTGCAAATCTCACTGATGCAGATGCAGAGATTGAATTTGACAGGGCAGACAATGCAGTTGCCAATATAATGGATAATGGATTAGGGACAGTAACTGAAGGTCTTGATGTATTCAATGATACAGACATCAGGGAATTATTAGCAACATTAGAAGTCCCTGTTGGAGTGAAAAATTTCATGGAAGGTCCTGAAATACATCTTTTTGATGGCCTGCCTGACCTGTCAGGAGGAGTTCGTAACCTTCTTTGCAACGAACTCGGTGTAACAGCGCGTATGCGTGAGAACAGGCCAAGACTCGATAGTTTGTGCAATAGACTGGAAAATTTGCCTTCCTTCGAACGAGCGATACAAGCCTTAGAACTTGGGTCTGAAATCACGGAGGATATAATTGAAGGTGTAAGACAGGTGATGGCAAATACCATTAGTGGTGTTGCGGATACTACAGCTGAAGCCAAGGCGCGTTTTTGTGCAAGTGACCCTGGTCAACGCAGAGTATTCAATGTGTACTGTGGAAGATAACCATTTTAACTGTTTTTATACAAGAGACTCTGGCGGGTGTCGATTGACACCCGCCAATCTTGCGTATATGGGGGGTTAAATGGGCGCTTCAGTAAAAGTAAAGGGGTCAGTATTCTTTACTTTATCAACTCGAAAGCCCTGCATCGCGGGGCTATCTTTGTCCGCTTCTGGCCGAACACGGACCTGAATTACTACTTACTATCTGGACTCCGGCCTGCGCCGGTATGACGGTTATCTGGTTGAACCCGGACATTCAGCAAATGCAGGGTGCGCCGTGCGCACCAGTCACTGCTGTATGTATCCCCCGGTGCGCATGGCGCACCCTACGATGTTTCTTTAAATGACGGAAGTTATCCGAAACTGAAAGTACACGAACACCGCATCAGCGGGGCTTTCTGTTTCATTCGTAGAGACAGTGCCGTAGCCCGGATGCAACGTAGTGGAATCCGGGGAGACACTCCCGGATTACGTTTCACTCCATCCGGGCTACGGTTGAGGAACCGTAGTGCGGCGGTGCAGTATGTAACCCCTGCTTTTTAATGCCTGGTTGTGGCCGTTCTGAGACCTTCCAATTCCGGGGACAGTATACCCATATCTCCTACAACCCCTTACTCACCCTTCCAATTATCATGACTGTCTTCTTTTGAGAGCATGCCGTCACCCACATGCATATCAAAAGGAATCGCAACATTGGCCAGGATGAGACGCGTGGTCGTGCCGGGCTACCCCCATCACGTCACGCAGCGCGGCAACAGAAGGCAGAAAACCTTCTTCTGCACACAAGATTACCTTTATTACATTGAGCTCATGGCGAACGCCACACAAGCCACGGACACTGAAGTATGGGCATATTGCCTGATGCCAAACCACGTTCACATGATCATGGTACCGACGAACGAAGATGGACTGCGGGCTACTCTGGGCGAAGCTCATCGTCGCTACACGCGCCATGTCAATTTCAGGCAAGGCTGGCGAGGGCACCTTTGGCAGGAACGGTTCCATTCCTTTCCCATGGACGAAAACCATCTCCTCACCGCGGCGAGGTATGTTGAGATGAACCCGGTAAAGGCACGTCTCTGCAGACTGCCGCAGGATTGGCGCTGGTCCAGTGCCAGTGCACACCTGTCCGGCATGGATGACCTGCTCGTCAGGGTTAAACCTATGCTCGACCGCGTGGATAACCGGACCGATTACCTGGCGAGCGAATCCAACCACCCCGACGCACTATTGAGCCAGCATACACGCACAGGAAGGCCGCTTGGTGATGAACAATTCGTTTGTCAGCTGGAATCATTGACAGGACGTGTACTGGCTATAAAGCGGCCGGGAAGAAAACCGAAAGCTAAAGACTAAATCGGTATACTGTCCCCGCTTGTACTGTCCCCGCTTGTACGCTCCGCATTCCTGTTTTTCGCCATCAGTACGTAGATCGATGGCACAACAAACAGGGTGAAGAGCGTGCCGATGGCCATGCCGCCGACCAGCACAAGACCGATCGAGTTTCTCGCCTCGGCACCGGCACCGGT
>JAOULY010000144.1 GCA_029881775.1 Gammaproteobacteria bacterium | reverse complement strand
CGGATGATCTGAGTTTTATTATTTACCGGCAGCAGGCAGATAACCGGTGACAATCAGTCCAGTGCAGGACCAAGGATAAACTCCACCGGTTCGAAGCCATGCTCCTCGAGCACTGCCTCGATATCCTCCCAGCTGTAATCGGGATCGTTCTCCTCGACGCTTGCGATCAGTCCCGTGACGTGGCGATAGGCTTCGTGCTGTTCGAAGTCCGGCGGGATGCGGACCAGTCGGGTCTCCGTGTGTTCGCCGGCGGGCAGTATCATGAATAACTCGGTCATCGGGATTTTTTCCTCAAGCTGGTTTTTACGTGCGGTCACGTACATCAATGTAGGGCGATTTCGGATTGCCGGTATAGATCTGCCGCGGGCGTGAAATGCGCATGTTCGGGTCACTGTTCTGTTCGTGCCAGTGTGCAATCCAGCCGGGCAGCCGGCCGATTGCGAACAATACCGTAAACATATTGGTCGGAATGCCGATCGCACGCAATATGATGCCGCTGTAGAAATCGACATTGGGGTACAGCTTGCGCGAGACGAAATATTCATCATTGAGTGCAATGTCTTCAAGCCGCTTGGCTATATCCAGCAAGGGGTCGTGAATGCCCAGCGTATCAAGCATTTCGTCGCAGACCTTGCGCAGCATCATCGCGCGTGGATCGAAATTCTTGTAGATGCGGTGGCCGAATCCCATTAGCCGTATACCGCTCGACTTGTCCTTGGACAGGTTAATGAATTCATCGGCTGACTGGTTGCCCTGGTGGATGGCCTCCAGCATCTCGATGACCTTCACGTTGGCGCCGCCGTGCAGCGGACCCCACAGTGCCGAGACGCCCGCAGCGCAGGATGCGAACAGGTTGGCCCTGCTGGAGCCGACCATGCGTACGGTCGAAGTGCTGCAGTTCTGTTCATGGTCGGCGTGCAGTATCAGCACCAGGTTCAGAGCCCGACGCACCTCCTCGCTGCTTTCGTAACGCTTGTAGGGCTCCGAAAACATCATGTGCAGAAAATTGCTGGTGTAGGGCAGTGACGGGTCCGGGTAGATATAGGGCAGGCCGTGCGAATGCCGGTAGGTATAGGCGGCCAGTGTTCGAATCTTGCTGATCAGCCGGGCAGCGGCGGCTTCAATTTCATCCGATGTATGCAGTTCGAGGAGTTGCGGATGAAAGCACGACAGCGTCGATATCATGGCTGACAGGATAGCCATGGGGGGTGCCGAACGCGGGAAACCCATGAAATGATGCTTCATGTCCTCGTCGAGATTGGCATGGTTGGTGAGGCGCTGGCTGAACTGCTGGTATTCCGAGCTGTTCGGTAGCTTGCCGAAGATCAGCAGCCAGGCGACCTCGACGAAATTCGGTTTGTCGGCAAATTCCTCCAGCGGAATGCCCCGGTAGCGCAGGATGCCACGGTCGCCGCCGATGACGGTAATTCCGCTGGTGCAGCTGGCCGTATTGCCATAGGCAGGGTCCAGTGCTGTCAGCCCCGTTTCGCTGCGCAGGCTGGTGATATCAAGCGCGCGCTCGCCCTCGGTGCCTTCGACAATCGGCAATGAGTAGGTCTTCCCGTCTATTGTCAGCTTGGCGTCACTTGGCATCGGTGTTCACCCCCTGTTGGTTCCGGTTCGTTCCCGGGTGCGGAATTCTCCGCTGCAATGTGTTTGTAACATACGCGGGTGCGTGTGTCTGTGATTTGTCTCTGTGTTCAGGCCGCGCTGCCGAGCCAGAAGGTCATGTCCTTGTCGAGGAATTCGCTCCACGACATGTAATGCGAACCGTCGCACGAGAACGTCAGGCTGATCATGCCGTTGAAAATATTGATCGAGGCGGAACGCAGGTACAGTGTTTCATCGGCTGTGCGCAACTGGCGCATCCCGTTGAGGATCGAAATGACAATGTTCTTCGGGATCAAGGCATCTTCCGGGTATGACGTGCTTGGATACAACATGCAGATATCCGGATCACTCAGTGCCTCGTGATCGAGGATGCGATAGCGGAACGGGTCATCGATGAACCACACGGTTGCCCGGCTGCTGGAAAAATGAATAACTGCCTGGAACAGGCCGCGTTCCGTGATCAGCTCTTCCAGGATGGCCATCGCCGGTTCCATGTTTTTATCCATCAGGCTGTCGACCCGGCACTGCTGGAACACGGTTCCACGAATGGCCGGGTCGCCCTTGATCTGGCGCCAGTCATGCGATTCCTCGTAGTGTGCACCGGTCACCGGCAGGTCACGCAAGTCAAAATCGGCGCCGATGTAGCCGACCGTCTCGCCGTCCTTGCGCACTACCTGCAGGGCGGTTACCGAGGGCCGCCCGGCGCGCAGGCTGAGATAGGCGTTTGATAACAGGAAGCCCCAGGCCGGTACGGCCTCGCGCATGTACGGGCGTTGCGAACGGTCGCGTCCGTAGTGCTCGGGCAGCAGGCCGCCATGGCTGATGTTGTCGCTGACCTGTATGCCGCGGGTGTCCAGGGCATAGAGAAACATACAGTAGGGGACGGATCTGAAATTGTCCTTGAGAACGATATCGAGTTGTTCGCGCGAACCCCATACACCGGCGCACAGCGTCGCCAGTTTACCCAGGGGGGCTTGCAGTTCGCCGGCCAGTGATACGCGCTGCCGGTGGATAGCATCTTTCCAGGTGTCTTTCATGGTACTCATGTGCCGATGGCCGTTAAGCAAACGGCTGTCATTCTACGCAACACCAGGCATGGCGATGTAAAGTTAATATTAATAATCGTCAGGGGCCGCAGCATTTCTTGAATTTTTTGCCGCTGCCGCACGGGCAGGGATCGTTGCGTCCAACCTTCGGCAATTCGCGTGTGTACTGGCCCGGCCCGACCAGTTTGCCGTCAAAGAAGTACCAGGTATCCCCTGACTTGCGAAACTCGGCCAGCTCGTGGTGTACGAGGCGTTCACCGTTGCGGCGGTAGGTGGCCTTGAACTCGACCTTGCCGTCCGTGTCGGTCTGCCCGGACACGGAGACGATCTCGAGGGCCTCCCATTCCGACTCGCGGGCCCATTTCGCCGCGCCGGCTTCGTCGTAATCGTTGCGCTGGCCGGGGTGCAGGGTGTCAGCAAGATACGGCATTGCCTGCTGCGTGTAGGCGGTATAGCGTGACCGCATCAGCGCCTCGGGGCCGGGCGCGTGCTTTTTCCCGCTGATATAGGGTTCACAGCAGACGGTATATTCCAGTCCGGAACCACACGGGCAGGGTGTTGTTTCGCTCATGACTTTCTGGCTTCCTGAAAACGCACAATATACCAAATCCTGCGTGTTCCGTGTCACAACCGTACGCATGAAATTACTGGTACTATCCGGCGGGAATGACATGCCGGAGGGGCACCCATGGACGTCCAGCACCAGGCCGGGCAACAGCGTTTTGTGGTGATCAGCGGGGGTCTTGAGTCGGTGCTTGAATACCGGCTTTTACCGGACCGGCAGATCGACTTTACCCGCACCTTCGTGCCGGTGGCTTTGCGTGGCCAGGGTATCGCCGAGAAGCTGGTGCGCACCGGGATCAAGTGGGCGCGCGAGCAGGATTACCGTATGCAGGCGAGTTGCTGGTATGTGCGGCGCTTTCTGGAGAGGAGACACAGGGATGAATGAAGGAGCTACATTTCCACGGCCTGACTGGGTCAGGTGGGTTGCGCAGGACAGTTCCGGTGTCTGGTGGGGCTACAGCATCGAACCGCTGCGCAATGACTGTGGCTGGTATGAGAACGAGGTGGGTGATTGCGTCCGCCTGGGCCATTCCAGCGCGTTTGGCTGGGAAAACTCGCTGCTACCGGTTAGCTGAGCGCAGCCTCAGAACGCCGCTGCCTCGATCTTCAGGTAGGCGAAGCTGATGTGTTTGCCAAGCTGTACATCGAAGTCTTCCCAGTCGGCATAGGCCTGCAGTTTTGCGCTGACCGTGTCTTTCATTTCGAAATCGCTCAGGCCTTCCTCGAACAGTACCGCGACACTGCTGTATAGCGTATCGAGATAGGTATGCATGTTATCCACCACCGAGCGGTCGCCGCTCATACCATGTCCGGGTACATACACCGCAGCGTCGGTCTTGAGGATACTGGTTAAGGCCTGGATGTTACCCTGGATGTCGCCGTCATCGAGACGGGTGACGCGTCCGTTGAGCGCATTGTCGCCGGTAAACACCACGCCGGGTTCGACCACTTCAACCATGATGTCCGTCGTCGTATGGGCCTTGCCATAGTGGTGAATGCGGAAGGTGTGCTTGCCCACGCGGATCTCGTCGCCGTGATTAACGGCCTTATCAGGTGCGACCACCGTGGTGCCGGCGGTCTTGCCTTCTGTCAGCTGGTCCATGAGCGTTACCCAGCTGTCGCCTTCACCGTCCGCAATCAGGCTGATCATGTTCGGATGGGCGTAGATGGCTGCCTGCGGCCAGGCCGCGCGTACCGCCTGGTTGCCCAGCCAGTGATCGCCGTGGACATGGGAGTTGAAAACAGCGACGACCGGTTGCCTGGTCAGCTTGCTGACAGCGCGTAACACCATTTCGCCGCTCTGCACCGAAGCACCGGGGTCCAGGATAACGACGCCGGCATCGGTCAGCACGATGCCCGGGTTGTTCATGAAGCCCTGGTTATCGGGGTTGGGCATCTGCAGCGGCCCGTGTATCACGTAGACATTGTCGGCGACCTTGTCGAGGGGGTAATCCGGCACCGCGGGGCCGCGTGTCTCTGCGTGTATCCCGATGGCAAAAAGAGCGAGGCAGAAAAAACTAGTCAGGCGATTCATGGTTGTTCTCCAGTGTACTGGACTGGTTGCGAAACAGTGCTCAGTGGGACTGTTTGCAAACAGTATAACAGCTTCATTTCGACAGGCCGCCAGGGGTAAAACACCGGGCTGTTTTAATCGTGCGGTTGCGCGCCGGTACACAAAATCGACGGGCAACCGGCTGCATCACTGCCGCTGGCAAGTGCCGTTATTTCCATGGCGGTTTGCCGGTATTGCATATTGTCCGGGGCCAGCTGCCGAGCGCAGGCGGCGGCCTGTTGCGCGGCGTGCGGGCAGCGGTTCTTTACGAGGGCGTAGGCCAGGTTGTTCCAGCCGGCCGGTTCCTGTGGTGACAGTTCGGTCGCGCGCTGGAAAGCCGGTGTCGCCAGCGCGAATTCGCCGGTGGCGTAATAACTGTTACCGAGCGCCATCCATGCCCGGAAGTTTTCCGGCCACCTCACCGTACCGGCCAGCCAGGCCTGTCGGGCGGCACCGGGCTTGCCGGTCCGTTCGAGTTCCCGGGCGGTCTTGAGATACGGCAAGACATCCGCCGTGTGTGGCACGGTGCCGGCCGGCACGATGACCCATGCACGGTGCCGCCCCCGGGCCCATGTCCGCTCGAATGTTGCCAGCGGGGTGGTCCAGCGACGTGTCGTGCCGGAGCGCAGTACCAGTGTCTGCGAGTCAAGGTCATAACCGACCACGACGGCAAAATGCCAGCGCGGAATCCAGCGCAGCCCGAGGTTCTGGAAAACAAGTACCGGGTGATCATGTGCAATCTCGGCGAGCACATCTTCCAGTACAGGGGCCAGCGGGTAGGCCAGCATGCCGTAGCGGCGTGCCGTGGCGGTTATTTCTTCCGCCATGCTGCCCGCAAGGCCGGGTGTATAGACCTGCTCAACGAGAGCATCGGCTGTGATGTCGATGCCGTGCGCCGACAGTACTGTTGCCAGTGCCGCCGGTCCGCACTGGTAACGGGACTGCGGGAAGAAGGGCGTCTGCACAATTTCGTGCACGAGCGGTAGAGCGTCCGGCTGTGCATGCAGCAGTTGCCGGGTCTGTGGCGGGCTGGCGCATCCGCTCAGTAACAGACCGCAAAGCAGAACACCCGCCTTGCAGCGGGTGTTCACGAGTCGGAGCAACCGGTTGTTATCTGACCGGGTGTATGAAGGGGAAGATGTCGGTGGCACCGATGATGTCGG
>JAOULY010000145.1 GCA_029881775.1 Gammaproteobacteria bacterium | reverse complement strand
ATAAGCATTGTCGAAGCGACGTGTGGTGGTAACCGGTCTTGGCGTAATTTCACCCGTTGGTAACAATGTCCAGACGGCCTGGGACAATATACTTGCCGGTAATAGCGGCATTGGCCCGATCACCAATTTTGATGCATCCACTTTCCCGGTGCGTTTCGCTGGCGAGATCCGGGATTTCGATGTCAGCGATTACATTGCCGGCAAGGAAGCCCGGCGCATGGGCACCTTTATTCACTACGGAATTGCCGCCGCCTGCCAGGCCATCAGCGATTCCGGCATAGAAATAACCGACGCCAATGCACCGCGTGCAGGTATCGCCATCGGTTCCGGTATCGGCGGTCTGCACGGTATCGAGGTCGCCTACCAGTCCTGGCTCGACGGCGGGGCACGTAAAATCTCCCCGTTCTTCGTCCCCGGCAACATCATCAATATGATCGCCGGCAACCTGTCGATTATGTACGGCATGAAGGGGCCGAATATTGCGATAGTGACGGCCTGTACCTCGTCAACACACAATATCGGTATGGCCGCACGCACCATTGCCTATGGCGATGCCGATATCATGGTCGCCGGCGGTGCGGAGATGACAACCTGCCCAACCGGCATCGGTGGCTTCGCAGCGGCCCGTGCACTGTCCACACGCAATGATGACCCGACGGCAGCCAGCCGCCCCTGGGACAGTGATCGCGACGGATTCGTGCTGAGTGATGGCGCCGGCATCCTGGTGCTGGAAGAATACGAGACGGCCCGTGCGCGTGGCGCGGACATCTACTGCGAAATCACCGGGTTCGGTATGAGTGGTGATGCTTACCACATGACGCAGCCGTCCGAAGGCGGCGAGGGGCCGGCACAGTGCATGGATGCGGCACTGAAAGACGCAGGTATTAATCATGCGGATGTCGACTATATCAATGCGCACGGCACATCGACCCCGGCAGGGGATATCGCGGAAACGCTTGCCATCAAGCGTTCATTCGGCGACCACGCCAGGCGCGTTGCCATCAGTTCCACCAAGTCCATGACCGGGCACCTGCTGGGTGCGGCCGGTGGTATCGAGGCCGTGTTTACCGTGCTGGCGATGCGTGATCAGCAGGCGCCCGCGACCATCAACCTGGATAATCCCGACCCTGCCTGCGACCTGGACTATATTCCGAATACGTCACGTGACATGGAGATCAGGACGGCGCTGTCCAACTCCTTCGGCTTCGGTGGCACCAACGGTACGCTGGTCTTCAGTCAACTGGACTAGTCACTGCCAGCCCCGGCCAGTGCAGCAGGCCCTGCCATGAAGGTACTCAAGCGGGAAGTTGAATCATTCCCCGCTCTGTTTGATCTGCAAAGATCACGACCGGACCGCTATCCGCACCTGCTGCAAAGTGTTGCCCACGGGCGCTATGACATGCTGTTTGCCTGCCCGGGTGATTCCCTTGTATTGCAGGCAAATGGCGAGCTGTTGCGCCCTGCAGGCCTGTCGACCCGCGATAATGATTTTCTGCGCGGTCTGGATGCATGGTATCAGCGCGACAGCCAAGACACGCTGGCCTGTGAGTTGCCGTTCAGCGGCGGCTGGTTCCTGTATCTCGGCTACGAACTGGCGGGACAGATCGAGCCGACCCTGCAATTGTCCCATGTAGACCCGTTGCTGCCGGTGGCATTCGCCACCCGCTTTACCACGGCACTTGTGCGAGACCGTGACACTGATGTTGTAACGCTCGTGTATGAGCCGGGCAGTGAAGACAAGCTCGAATTAATCGAAAGCGATATCGCCGCACTGGCGACTATCGGCACGCCGGTCAGGCGGGATGCGCAGGCACTGGCAATCAATGAAAGTCCGGACAGTGAATATCTCGATGCGGTCAGGCGCATCAAGGACTACATCGTGGAAGGCGACGTATTCCAGGTTAACCTGTCACGCGCATGGAATATCACCCTGTCGCAGGAGGCCGATGCAGCCGCGCTGTATGAAAGTCTCTGTCACCACAACCCGGCGCCATTCAGCGGTCTTGTCCACTGGGCAGACAGTGCCATCGTGAGTTCGTCACCGGAGCGACTGGTCAGTGTTCATGACGGTGTAGTCGAGACGCGCCCGATTGCAGGCACGCGTCCGCGCAGCAAGCAGTCGAAGCAGGATGTGGCATGGTCGGAAGAATTAATGGCGCATCCAAAAGAGCGCGCCGAACATGTCATGCTTATCGACCTGGAGCGCAACGACCTCGGCCGTCTGTGCGTGCCCGGCAGTATCGAGGTTAACGAGTTCATGGTGCTGGAGTCCTATGCGCATGTGCATCACATCGTATCCAATGTGCGCGGTCAGCTGCGCGCGGACATCACGCCGGGCGAGGTACTCCGTGCGGTGTTTCCCGGTGGTACCATTACCGGGTGTCCCAAGGTGCGTTGCATGGAGATAATCGCTGAACTGGAACAGGCGCCACGCGGTGCGTACACGGGCTCGATGGGATACCTGAACCGGGATGGCAGCATGGACATGAATATTCTTATCCGCACCATGGTCAGCCACGGCGACCGCCTGCTGTTACGCGCCGGCGCCGGTATCGTTGCGGACTCCGAGCCGGCGGCGGAGCTGGCAGAAACGCGCGCCAAGGCGCGTGGTTTGTTACATTCGCTGGGCATCGCCACGGCATGAGTACACAACTGCCCGTTAGCCTGATTAATGGCACAGATGCAAACTGTGTTAATGCCGCCGATCGCGGTCTTGCCTATGGCGACGGTGTGTTTGAGACAATCGCCATACACGCAGCCGGGCCGCGATTCTGGAACCGTCATATGGCCCGTCTGCAGTCCGGTTGTCACCGGCTGGGTATTGCGCCGGTGGACGAGGCCGTATTGCGTAAGGAATGCGACAACCTGCTCGGGCGCGTAGCGGGTGGCCGGAATTACGTTCTGAAGATCATGGTTACCCGGGGAGCGGGTGGCCGCGGTTACCGGCCGGACACGTCGGTAACGCCAACCCGCATATTACAGTTACATGACTGGCCGGAATTGCCGCCGGGTGCAAGCGGGATTCGCGCCACGCTGTGTTCATTGCGGCTGGGAAACAATCCGCAGCTGGCCGGCATCAAGCATCTCAACCGGCTTGAACAGGTGCTGGCCCGTGCGGAGTGGGACGATCCGGAGATCTGTGAGGGATTGATACAGGACCAGGGCGGACGGGTTATCGAGGGCACCATGAGCAACCTGTTCCTGGTAAAAAATACTGTATTGCTGACCCCGGACCTGACCCGCTGCGGCGTGGCCGGTATCATGCGCAATATCGTACTCGAGATCGCAGCGGGGCAGGATTATGCGTCAAAGGTGTGCGATATCACGCTGAATGATGTCTTCATGGCTGATGAGCTGTTTGTATGCAACAGCCTGGCCGGTATCTGGCCGGTCACGGAGCTGGACAGCAATCGCTACCCGGTGGGACCGGTAACCACCCGCTTACAATCTTGCCTGCAGGCATTTGACGATGACAAACACGAGTGGCGGGCCTGAGTAACTCATGACAGACGGTCAGGAAAAAACATTGTTCGCGCGTACCCTGATGAACCTGGTGGTGATTGTGGTGCTGGCGGCATTAATCATTGCCGGCTGGTTGTTTATTGCCTACCAGAAATTCCAGTCTACCCCGGTCACACTTGCGTCGGATACGCAGTCAGTGGATGTGGCGGCCGGCTCGTCGCTGCAACAGCTGGGCGCCAGTCTGCACCGGCAGGGAATAATCAGCAGCCCGCGATTTTTTAATATACTCGGTCGGGAACTGAATGCGGCACGCAGCCTGAAGGTTGGCGAATATGTGCTGCGACAGGGTATGACGCCGCGTGATGTGCTTATGCTCATGACGGAAGGCAAGGTCGTGCAGCATGGTTTGACCCTGATCGAAGGGCATACCTTTAAGGAAATGCTGGCACGCATACACGACCACCCGGTTATCGAGGCGACCTTGCAGGGGCTGGATGACGCGGCCGTCATGGAACAGCTGGGACACCCGGGTGAGCACCCGGAGGGCCGCTTCCTTGCCGATACCTATCATTTCCCGCGTCACACCACGGACGTTGAATTCCTGCAGCGTGCCTATGCTGCCATGCAATCAGAGCTGGCGAGTGCATGGGAAAAACGCGCGGACGGGTTGCCGCTGAATACCCCCTATGAAGCATTGATACTCGCCTCGATTGTTGAAAAGGAAACCGGCAAGGCGGATGAGCGTGCAACGATTGCCGGCGTGTTCGTGCGGCGCCTGCAAAAAGGCATGCGACTGCAGACCGATCCCACCGTTATTTACGGCCTTGGCGATACCTTTGACGGCAACCTGCGGCGGCGCGACCTGGTGACGGATAATCCATATAACACCTACACGCGCCATGGCCTGCCGCCAACGCCGATTGCCATGCCCGGAACGGCTGCATTGCTGGCCGTCATGCAGCCGGCCGATGGTGACAGCCTGTATTTCGTTTCACGCGGCGATGGCAGTCATTATTTTTCAGCTACCTTGCGCGAGCACGAACTGGCGGTGGACAAGTTCCAGCGCGGTAAACGGGGCATCACGTTACCACAGGAAAAAAACAAGCAGTGAACGGAAAATTCATCACCGTGGAGGGAATCGAGGGCGTCGGCAAGTCGACCAACATCACCTATGTACAACAGTTATTGGAAGCCAATGGCATCGACGTTGTGCTGACGCGCGAACCCGGCGGGACGCCGTTGGGTGAAGCCATACGGGCGCTGTTGCTTGATTCACAGTACACCGGCATGGACCCGGTCTGTGAATTACAGTTGATGTTTGCGGCGCGTGCCGAGCACCTGGCAAAAGTTATTCGTCCAGCGCTGGAGCAGGGGCGCTGGGTGCTGTGTGACCGGTTCACCGATGCAACCTATGCCTACCAGGGCGGCGGCCGGGGTATCGATACCGGCATAATATCCAGACTGGAACAGCTGGTGCAGGGTGATTTCCGCCCGGACCTGACATTACTTCTCGACGTGCCGGTCGAGGTGGGGCTTGCACGTGCCAACAATCGCAGTACACCGGACCGGTTCGAGCAGGAAAAGGTCGATTTCTTTGAGCGGGTCCGGCAGGCCTACCTGGACATGGCCAGAGAGCATGACAGACGTTACCGGGTGATCGACGCCAGCCAGCCACTGGAAAGTGTGCAACAGCAGTTGACCGCGGTTCTGCAGAAAATGCATTCGTAAGTGATTTGATAGCGCGCCGCCGGGCTTCGGTGAAAAAATTAACGCCTGACAGGGAATTAAATCTGATATCGGAACGTCTATAGACAGGTGCCGGTAAACATGTGTTTGCCGCGTAAATGCTGCGTTGCAGTCATTCTTTAAATTGCGGATCAGGATATGTACCTGCCAGGCAGCAGGTTATAACAATCAATTGGAGGTGTTAGATGAAGATGATGAAACTATGGATTTCCATTCTTGCCGTATTTGCCATGCTCACCGGTGTAAATGCCATGGCGGAGGAGCGATATGGCAAGCAGAAAGTGGTCTACCACATCAATTATGACGACCCCAAAGCCCAGGCAGGCGCCCTGCGGAATATCCAGAATCACATTAACGCAGTTGGTGCAGAGAATCTTGACCTGAAAGTGGTGATGCATGGCAAGGGTCTGACCATGTTGCTAACGCCGGATGCTGCCGAGCGCACCAAGCTGAAGCAGGGCAATGCTACAGACGAGATCCAGGCCAAGATTACCGGACTCAAGGACCAGGGTGTCGGTTTCCAGGTTTGTTCAAACACGCTGAAAGGCAAGAAAGTCGACTATACGCATGACCTGTATGATGTCGCGGATGCCGATATCGTACCCAGCGGTGTCGCGGAACTGGCTCGCCTGCAGGCAATGGGTTACTCCTATATCAAACCCTGAGGCGGTACCGGGTTAATAAAAAACCGGCCATAAGGCCGGTTTTTTTTGCGAAGAACAAACTGT
>JAOULY010000143.1 GCA_029881775.1 Gammaproteobacteria bacterium | reverse complement strand
TCCGTCTGCGTCCCGTCCCGCTGCGTACGCCGCGCTTCGTCGTCGACGTTAACCTGGGCCGGCTGGCGCGCTACCTGCGCCTGCTGGGATTCGACTGTCACTACCGGAACGACCTGACGGACGCCGAGGTCGCGCGCATATCGGTTGCGGAATCACGTATCGTGCTGACCCGTGACCGCGCCCTGTTGCAGCAGCGGATCATCACCCACGGGTATTTCGTGCGCGCCATCCAGCCACTGGAGCAGGTGCGCGAGGTGCTGGACAGGCTGGACCTGTATCGCCGGGTCAGCCCCTTTACCCGCTGCACGCGTTGCAACGGTGTTCTGGAAACCGTGGACAAGCAGGCGGTGCTCGCCGAGCTGGAGCCGAAGACGCGCAGATACTACGACGAGTTCCGGCGCTGCACCGGCTGCGGAAGGATCTACTGGAAGGGTAGCCACTTCACGCATGCAGAGCGACTGGTCGAGGATATCGGCACGGGGTGAGGAAGCTCCGGTCAGGCGGAACCCCCGTCATTCATGGCACGAAGTGCCGAAGTCATCTCCGGCCGCCAGACCATAAATTCGAAAGATCGTCCCGGTACGTCACGCCTGCACGTATGGCCTGCCGTACCTCCGGATTTGCACCGCAGGCAATCCCGCAAACGATGCCGTATGCCCGCGACAGTGGATTACGCTTGACAGTCGTCATGTATCCCCGCCGTCAGGGGTGCTATATGTTCTGTCATGGACGGAGATTCCACCCGTGGTGCCGCTGTCGTTCCACCGTCCGCGCGCTGGGAGCACTTTGCGCATGGCGCTGACATCGGGGTGCGCGGTTTCGGTGTAACCCGGGAGCAGGCCTTCGAGCAGGCGGCCGTAGCGCTGACGGCGGTAGTCACCGAGCCGCTCGGTATTGCCGAGACGGGCAGCATCGGGTTCGCCTGCCAGGCACCCGATGACGAACTGCTGCTGGTGGACTGGCTGAATGCGCTGATCTACGAGATGGCCACGCGCAAATGGGTGTTCGGGCGCTTCACGGTCCGGATCAACGGTCAGGACCTTGCGGCGCGGGCCTGGGGCGAGGCGCTGGATGGTGCGCGGCACCGGCCGGCGGTGGAGGTCAAGGGTGCGACCTACACTGCGCTGCGTGTGGCTCAAGCGGCGGACGGCAGCTGGGTTGCACAATGCGTGGTGGATGTATGAAACGGGGGCAGCCGTCGTGCGGCTGCGGCAGGGACGTCAGCGGAGGCCGGTGAGCACATGGATCTGACACTGTTCAGCCGGAATTCCGGGTATGCCTGGGAGATCTCCCCGCACGGCGCCATGCGGGTGCCGGCGGTGATCTACGCCGACGAATCCCTGGTCCGCGCCATGGACCACAAGGTCTACGAGCAGGTCTGCAACGTCGCCATGCTGCCTGGCATCGTGCAGGCATCCTATGCCATGCCCGACGCGCACTGGGGCTACGGTTTTCCCATCGGTGGCGTGGCGGCCTTCGATGCCGGCGAGGGTGGCGTGGTCTCGGCCGGCGGTGTCGGTTTCGATATCTCCTGCGGGGTGCGCTGCCTGACGACCGGGCTGCAGGTAGATGCGGTCATGGCGGTGCAGAAGGCGCTGGCGGATGGCCTGTACCGCGACATCCCGGCCGGTCTCGGCAGCAGCGGTTCGATCCGCCTCAATCCGGCGGCCATGGATGCCATGCTGTCGGGCGGGGCGCGCTGGGCGGTGGAACAGGGCTACGGCGTGGCCGCCGACCTGGAGCGTACCGAAGAGCGCGGTCGTATGAGCGGCGCACAGCCGGAGTGCGTTTCCGCGCACGCCAAGCAGCGCCAGCGCGACGAGATGGGTACGCTGGGCAGCGGTAACCATTACCTGGAAGTGCAGCAGATCGCAGAGGTTTACGACAGCGACGCAGCGCGTGTCATGGGCCTGCGCGAAGGCGAGGTCGTGGTCAGCATCCACTGCGGCTCGCGCGGTCTTGGCCACCAGATCGGCACCGAGTTCCTGAAACGAATGGTCATGGCCGCCACGCAACACGGCATCACCTTGCCGGACCGGGAACTGGCCTGCGCACCGATCGATTCGGCCATCGGCAGGGAATACCTCGGTGCCATGCGTGCCGGCGTCAACTGCGCGCTGGCCAACCGGCAGATCCTGACGCATCTGGTACGTGCCGTGTTCGCGCGGGTGCTGCCCGCTGCGGAGCTGGCGCTGCTGTACGACGTCTCGCACAATACCTGCAAGGTCGAGGAACATATGGTCGCCGGTCGGGCACGCGCGCTGCACGTGCACCGCAAGGGTGCCACGCGCGCCTTCGGTCCCGGCCATCCGGCGCTGCCCGACGCATTGCGTCCGACGGGGCAGCCGGTGCTGATCGGCGGCTCGATGGGCACTGCCTCCTACGTGCTGGCCGGCACGCAGGCCGGCGAGGCACTGTCCTGGAGTTCCGCCTGTCACGGCGCCGGTCGCGCCATGAGCCGGCACCAGGCCGGCAAGATCTGGCGCGGACGTCAGGTTATCGATGAGCTGGCCGCACGCGGCATCCTGATCCGCAGTCCCTCGGGGCGCGGCGTCGCCGAGGAGGCGCCGGGAGCGTACAAGGACGTGAACGCCGTGGTGGATGCAGCCGATGCCGCCGGCCTGGCCCGCAAGGTGGCGCTGCTGGAACCACTGGTCTGCATCAAGGGCTAGCCCGGGGCATGTCCGTCCACAATGCCGATATCGCCGCGGTGTTCGAGGAAATTGCCGATCTGCTCGAGATCCGCAACGAAAACCCGTTCCGGGGGGATTACAGTCCACTACCGACCCCTTTTATTGCTACGGGCCAGCGGAGTGCCGGGACGACCGGCACCGGGGGTGAATTACTGGATAGCTGATAAATGGCGGAGAGGGTGGGGTTCGAACCCACGTGGGGCTAACGCCCCCAACCGATTTCGAGTCGGTGCCGTTATGACCACTTCGGTACCTCTCCAGATTCGTGTATATAATTATTTAACTTGAGTTTTTTACCAAAGCCGGGGTTATAATTACCACAAATACAATCAGGTATATAATAGCGGGACTTACCGCCACCCGGCAGATTAAATTGGCGCGACTGTGGTCGCATTTCCAGTCATGAATAGAGCACAGCATTCTATCGTATGCCTGACCCGGTCCGCCATGTGGCGTGCCGTACAGCTCATCCTGTTAACAGCCGGACTGCCTGCCTGCGACAGCCCGCCGACCGCACTGGAGCGGGTCCAGGCAAACAACGAACTGATTGTCATCACCCGTAACAGCTCAACCACTTTCTACGAGGGACCGGATGGTCCGACCGGCTTCGAGTATGAGCTGGCAAAACATTTCGCCGACTATCTCAAAGTCGAGCTGCGCATTGTAATCCCTCCGAACTTTAATGACATCCTTCCCCTCACGGCACTGGGTGACGTACACCTGGCCGCGGCCGGTCTGACCATTACCGAGAAGCGCAAGGAGAAGGTTCGCTTTGGCCCCGTGTACCACACGATCACACCGCAACTCGTTTACCGCAGCGGCACCCGCAGACCGGGCGACCCCGGCGAACTCAACGGCCGGCTTGAAGTCGTCGCCGGCAGCAGCCACGAGGAACACCTGGAAACATTGCGCGAGTCATACCCGGACCTGACCTGGGTAACAGACGAGGAACAGGCCAGCGAGGAGCTGCTGGAACTCGTCTGGCAGCAACTGATCGACTATACCGTGGCCGATTCCAACGAGCTATCCGTTAACCAGCGCTACTACCCGGAGTTGCGACCGGCCTTCGATGTCAGCGACCCCGAAGAACTGGCCTGGGCGTTCCCGAAGTCGGACGATGACAGCCTGTTTCTTGCAGCGACAACCTTTTTCAACCGCATCAAGGCTAACGGCACACTGGAACAACTGATAGAGCGTTACTACGGTCATATCAGGAAATTCGATTATGTCGGCACCCGCAGCTACCTTGCACATATCGACCAGCGCCTGCCCGAGTACCAGCCACTGTTCATGACGGCCGCAAACAACATCGATATGGACTGGCGGCTGCTGGCAGCCATCGGCTACCAGGAATCGCACTGGGATCCCGATGCCGTCTCACCAACGGGTGTACGTGGACTGATGATGCTGACACATGCGGCCGCCAAGGATGTCGATATTGCTGACCGTCGTGATCCTGCACAAAGCATCATGGGTGGCGCAGATTATCTGGCAAAAATGATCAAACAAATTCCGGAACGCATCAAAGAGCCGGACCGGACGTGGATGGCGCTTGCTGCCTACAATGTCGGCCTCGGTCACCTGGAAGACGCACGCAAGCTGACCCAGAAAAACAAGGGCAACGCGGATCGCTGGGTTGATGTTAAAAAGAACCTGCCGCTGCTGAGCAAGAAAAAATGGTTCACCCAGACACGTTACGGTTATGCGCGCGGTTGGGAGCCGGTGCGCTACGTCGAGAATATACGCACATACTACGATGTGCTGGTGTGGATGACCGAAACCAGGGCGGCCGATTCAGGCAAACAACGCGAGCCGATCCAGTTCGACTCGCCTGCACTGTAGCCTGACTGCGCCCGGCTACTTGTCGGCCAGCAGTTCCGCTTCCATTGACAGGTAAACCTGGTAGGCATTACGACGGTTGGCCTCGTCGAAGGCCGGCAGCTTGCTGAATTCACCCCAGTCGATCTCTGCATAGGCCGCATCAAAAGGCTCGAACTCCCCCACTGCAGCGCCCATTTTGTCGCGCAGAAATGCCAGGTAGCGACGCGTCAGCCCGATTGCCTCGTTGGGACTCTCCGCCACGCCACCGTGACCGGGAACCAGTGCGACCAGCTTCTCACGCTCCATGCGTTCCAGCACACGCACCCAGCGCGCGGTATTCGAATCACCCAGGAACGGTACCCGCCCTTCAAAAATAATATCGCCGGAGAACAATACCCGGTCCGGTACCACGAACAGGGTCAGGTCACCATCGGAATGCGCATTACCAACCGTGGTAACAATAAACTCAACATCGCCCAGTTTGAACTGTGCACCTTCTTCCAGCAGCCTGTCCGGATACACCAGCCGCGTGTTGTCGTTTACCCAGGGATCCAGGGTGAAGCGCCGCTCTTCCAGCCGTTCACCGGCCTGCGGTGAGGCAAGGTATTTATCGGCGCCTGCCGGCGCAAGGATTTCCGCACCCAGGTCCTCGAACACCTGCAGCCCGTAAATATGATCGGCGTGGTAGTGACTGACGATTACCCGCACCACCGGCTCACTGGTCACGGTGCGGATTTTCTTCAGTAGCGTGCTACCCAGCGAAGGCGACCCCAACGCATCGAACACCACCACACCGGCACCGGTGACGATAAAACCGGCATTGGATATGAAACCCTCGTTATCCGTGGCGACCCCCGGCTCACCCTGCACGAACCAGACATGCTCGGACACCTGCACCAGCGGCATATCGACGGTGACCGGTGCATATTCAGCCAGTTCTCCATCCGCGCACCGCGCCGACAACTGCCAGGACAGCATCAGCAAAACAAGAGCACCGCATATCTGGTTTTTCAGGTGATTCATATCATGACCAGTGTACTGCACAGGCAGGGGAAATCAATTGCCCGGTTTTTCTCGCCGTTCGCGAAAAAACGCCTTCAGGATGTCACCGCACTCGGCGGCCAGGATGCCGCCACGCGCGTCGACACGGTGATTCAGACCGGGCAGCTCGAACCCCCGGCAGACGCTGTCAACCGCCCCGCTCTTCGGGTCCGCTGCACCGTATACCACCCGGGCAACCCGCGCATGCACCATTGCCCCGACACACATCAGGCAGGGTTCGAGCGTTACGTAGAGCGTGGTATCGGCCAGGCGATAGTTACTGACCGCCAGGCCTGCCGCGCGCAGGCACATGATTTCCGCATGCGCAGTCGGATCGTGGTCGCCGATGGGTCGATTCCAGCCTTCGGCCAGCAAGGCATTGTGCTGCACCAGCACCGCACCCACCGGC
>JAOULY010000142.1 GCA_029881775.1 Gammaproteobacteria bacterium | reverse complement strand
GACAGCATTTCCATGCCGAGCTTTTTAACCGGGTACCAGAAGTTGAGCCGGCGCAGGTCTTCACGCAACGCCTCGCGATCGGCCTCGGACACACCCTCCACCTGCATAAACAGGGCGAGGATGCGCTCCTCCTGCCCGAGCATTTCACGCAGCTGCCGTTCGCGTTGCACCAGTTCATCCATGGCCGCGGCCCTGTCGGCGATCTCCTCGCGCAGCGACGCGACCCGCGATTGCTGTGTTTCCTTGCCGGCGATATCCTCGAGCAGGGCCGTGTCATAGGTGCCCTTGATGCGCGCCTGCCCGGACTGCAGGTCACGCGTCTCGCGGTCTATTTTGACCAGCCGGTCCAGGTCGCTGGACAACGCCTGGTCGTCGCGGATATCGCGGAAGCTACGCACGATGGGATCACACACCGCATGCATCGCATCACGCTCGGTACGCGGGTCCAGCCGGAAATAGCTGTGGCGGTACTTCGATACCAGGCTTGCCAGCTTGTCGAGCCGGTTGCTGTTGTTCCAGTCCTCGTCCAGCACCGTGTCACGGCACAGCCCGGGAATGTATTCAGACGGCGAAGTGAGTTGCGCCGTGTGCGCACCGAGACCATCGAAAATCGACACCAGGATAAAAAGATCGAGAAACAGGATGATCACCAGCGCCGCCTTGCCGAGCGGTTCCCGGTCCAGCCGGGTGAGCCGTTGCTGGAAGTGCCGTATTTTTACGCCGAAGGTGCCGGGCATCGTGTTCGCCTCCAATCAGTGTATTTAAATGTGCGCTGACCCCAATAAATCGAGTCCCAGTGTAGCAACAACTTCCCTGCTGTCGGCCGCCGCACAGACCTGTGTGCCCAGGGCGGTGGCATCCGCCAGGGTAAGTCGGTGCAACGCCTGCGCCAGGTAAGGCACCAGCTGCGCATCGACCGAGAATACCCGGTAACCGAGTCCGATCAGCACCGGCAATATACCCGGCAACTGTGCCAGCAGGCCACATAACTGAACCCGCTGCAGACAACCCGCGGACCGGTCGGCCGCCCCGCGCAGAAAACGAAACAGTGCCGGTGCGTAGGGATCAAGATAGGCACGTAATGCGGGCCGGTCACGATCGGCGCCGAACAGGTACTGCATCAGGTCGTTACACCCTATGGCCACAAAATCTGCCGTGTCGAACCAGTGGTGCATATCCAGCACCGCCGCCGGTGTCTCGGCCATGGCACCTACGGCCAGCGGTCGTGCCAGCCGTTCACGCACATACTCCACCCAGAAGCGCATTTCCTCGTGCTGCGCCAGCGACGCGGTCAGTACCCGCAAGGTGTAATGCGTATCGATTGCATCCAGTGCTGCAAGCTGGGCATGCAACACGCGTCGCACCGGGTCTTCCGCATACAGGCGAACCCCGTGCAGACCCAGCGCGTCATCGCTTGCGGCAATGGGCGGCAACCAGGGCGGCATCTTGTCACGCGCCACGTCCAGCAGGCGCAGTGTCACTGGCAGCGGTGCGGCCGCCGCGCAGATCTCTTCAATTACTGCGCGATAAAACGTCTCGTCCGGCACCTGACCCGCCGGCGGCAACAGGAACTCCGAACGCACCAGGCCAATCCCGCCGGCACCGCATGACACGGCGGCTTGTGCGGCCGAGACACTCGAGACACTGGCCAGCAACTGCACGGCCACCCCGTCGGCCAGCATAACGGGGCCAGCGGGTTCAGGCACGGGCGGCACATCGCTTGCCGTGGCGCTGTCGAGTTCGTCACTAACCAGACCGCGCGTGCCGTCGAGTACCACCTCCGCACCTTCGGGCAACTGCGCCGCCTGCGCCTGGTCGATGAATACGATGGGTACACATGCCGCGCGCAAGCGGATCATGGCGTGCGAAAACGGCGCGCCCTCGACCACGATGATGCCCGCAGCCGCCCAGGGTGGCGGCGCCCGATCAGCGGGCGAGTAAACAGCGATGCTGCCCGGCGCAGCGGCAGCCTGCCCGCGCCGCAATGCGCCCTGCACCACCCCCGGCACATAGGGCATACCCTGAATGCTCACGCGTCCGCGCTTCATGAATACATGATACGCCCAACGACTAAAACATATCCTGCAGGAGCGCCTGTCTGGCGCGAATATTTTTATATATTAAGAAAGGGGACAGCGTCCGCTCCTACAGCTGCATTGATTGGGGTAGGAGCGCCTTGCAGGCGCGATCAACATCACGACAAACAACCACGCTGTAGGAGCGGATCGCATCCGCGAACGCAGATTGTCCGGAAGTACAAAACCGCGCCCTTCAGGAATTAATTAGATCTACCCCCCGGCCCCTCGCTTCGCTCTCCCCAACCCTATCCCTCCGGGAGAGGGGGCAAGTGAAGCACGAGATCGAACATCTTCAAAATCGCGCCTGCAAGGCGCTCCTACAGCTGTGTCAATTATTGTAGGAGCGCCTGTCTGGCGCGAATCATTTATATAATATTCGCGGACAGCATCCGCTCCTACAGCCGCATTGATTGGGGTAGGAGCGCCTTGCAGGCGCGATTGATACGCCAACAGAAACGGGTGCAGAGGACATTTACTGCTTATACTGGCGTTAAATATGCCCTGACACCGGTGTACCTGAAAGACTGTGCGCTGACCTTAATGACTGGTCTGCAACTACCTGTAAAATCCGGGGTCAGACAACACACAATCAAACATTTGAGAAAACTGCGCCTTGACCTCAATTGTTATACTCCCTCCCCCTTCGGGAGAGGGTTGGGAAAAGCGAAGCGAAGGGCCGGGCATCAAATCATCCGGACCCAAAAACACAGCCGGTACACCCTATGACAAAACTGTTAATTGGCATCCTGTTACTTGCCGTCGTTGTCGGCGGCGGCTGGTATCTGCTGCGCGAACCCGACACCGACAAGGCGCCGAACTACAGCCAGGCACAGGTTCGCCGTGCTGACATCAGCGACGTGGTCTCGGCCACCGGCACCCTCAGCCCCATCAACACCGTGCTGGTGGGCAGCCAGGTATCCGGCACCATCCAGAACCTGTATGCCGACTTCAATGACCAGGTCAAACAGGGCACGGTCATCGCGCAGATCGATCCGGCCATCTTCAGGGCCAAACGGGCCGAGGCCGAGGCCAATCTCAAGAGCGCCGAGGCCGCACGCGACAAGGCGCGGATCGATGTGCAGGACAAGCAACGCGAATACGAGCGCCAGACCGGCCTGTTAAAGAGAAAGCTGGTGGCCGAGAACCTGGTGGACACGGCGCACTTCGCATACAAGTCCGCCCTGGCAGAGCAACAGGTGAAAGCGGCCAGCGTCGCCCAGGCCCGCGCGGTACTGGAACGCGAACAGGTCAACCTGGACTACACAACTATCTATGCGCCGATCGACGGCGTGGTCATCTCCCGCGACGTGGACGTGGGCCAGACAGTGGCCGCCAGCCTGCAGGCGCCGACCCTGTTCACCATCGCCAACGACCTGACCCGCATGCAGGTAGAGGCCGATGTGGACGAGGCCTTCATTGGCCAGGTCGAAACCGGCCAGCCGGTCAACTTCACCGTGTTCGCCTACCCGCGCCGCGAGTTCAAAGGCAGCGTCGCCCAGGTACGCCTGCAACCGACGGTCGAGGGCGGCGTGGTCAAATATAACTGCATCATCCACGTGGACAACGCCGACCTGGCACTCAAGCCCGGCATGACGGCCACTGTCAGCATCGAGGTCGCACACCGGGACAACGTGCTCACCGTGCCCAACGCCGCGCTGCGCTATGTACCGACCTGGCCGCAGGAGAAACTGGACACGGTCCGCAAAGGACTCAAGTCCGGCGAGGCCATCCTCTGGCAACTGGACGGCGACACGCTCACGCCACTCACCGTCACCACCGGCATCACCGGCGAAAAAGTCACCGAGGTCAACAGCCCGGACATCGCCGAGGGCATGACCATCGCCGAGCCACAGAAGCGCGGGGATGCCGAACTCAAGCGACGCTTCGGCCTGAGTTTGTTCTAGGCCACTTGATGACCACCCCGCTGCTGCAAATCCGCGATCTGCACAAGGCTTATGTGCTGGACGGGGTAACCATCCACGCACTGCGCGGTATCAACCTCAACGTTGCACCCGGCGAGTTCGTCGCCATCATGGGGCCTTCCGGTTCGGGCAAGTCCACCCTGATGAATATCCTCGGCTGCCTGGACGTGCCGGATGACGGCGACTACCACCTCAACGGCCAGGACATCACCCGCATGGGCAGCGACCAGCTCGCCGCCCTGCGCAACCACGAGATCGGTTTCGTGTTCCAGAACTTCAACCTGCTGCCGCGCACCAGCGCATTGGAGAACGTCGAGACACCGCTGATCTACGCCGGCGTCGGCAAGCGCGAGCGCCGGCAACAGGCGCGCGCGGCGCTGGAACGTATGGGCCTGGGCGATCGCCTCGGCCACCTGCCCAACCAGCTGTCCGGCGGCCAGGCGCAACGCGTTGCCATCGCCCGCGCGCTGGTGACAAAACCGTCGCTGTTGCTGGCCGATGAACCCACCGGCAACGTCGACACGGCAACCAGCACCGAGATCATGGCGCTGCTCGACGAACTGAACCAGCAGGAAAACCTCACCATCGTACTCATCACCCACGAGCCGGACGTGGCCGAACATGCGCAGCGCCAGCTGTTCCTGCGCGACGGCCAACTGGAAGCACGGGCATGAACTGGACCACCGCGCTGCAACTGTCGCTGCGTGCCCTGGGGCGCAACAAGACCCGTGCAATGTTGACAGCACTGGGCGTCGTCATCGGCGTGGGCTCGGTAATCGCCATGCTGGGCATCGGCAGTGGCGCCCAGCAGCGCATCGCCGAGCAGCTGGCCAGCATGGGCACCAACAGCCTGGTGGTGCGTCCCGGCTCGGTAACCCGCGGCGGCGTGCGCACCGGTGCCGGCGGCATTACCACGCTAACGCGTGACGACGCCGACGCCATCGCCGAACTGGTTGACGTGTTGGCCGTCGCGCCCAGCGTGCGCACCACGGCCCAGGTACGTTATCGCGGCACCAACTGGGGCACGGCCATCGAGGGCGTCACCCCCGACCATGTCACGGTCCGCAGCTGGCCGCTGGCCGAGGGCGAGTTCTTCACCCGGCGCCACGTGCTGGGCGCCAGCCATGTCTGCGTGCTGGGACAGGCGGTGGCACGGGAACTGTTCGGCCTGCGCAGCCCGCTCAATGAGTCCATTGTCATCAAGGGCCTGGCCTGCCAGGTCATCGGCGTACTCACCGAGAAGGGTGCCACGGCCTGGGGCACGGACCAGGATGATGCCGTCTTCATGCCCATCACCACGGTGCAGCGCAAGTTGCTCGGCATCACCCACATCGAACGCATCGAGGTGACGGCCGTCGACCGCGAGGCTTCGTTTCGGCTGCTCAAGGAGATCAAGAGCCTGCTGCGCCAGCGCCACCGTATAAGAGAGGGCCAGTCCGACGACTTCCGCATGTACAACCGCGCGGAACTCGCCCAGACATCGGAGGAAAGCGCACGGGTATTCACCTGGCTGCTGGGCAGCATCGCTTCCGTGTCGCTGCTGGTGGGCGGCATCGGCATCATGAACATCATGCTGGTCTCGGTCACCGAACGCACCCGCGAGATCGGCATCCGCATGGCACTGGGCGCGCGTCAGCGCGACATCCTGTGGCAGTTCCTGCTGGAGGCGCTGGTACTCAGCACCGCCGGTGGCGTACTGGGCATCTTCCTCGGCCTGGGCGGCGCACTGGCGGTGGCGCGTTTTTCCGCACTGCCGGTCACCGTGACGCCCGTCTCGGTGCTCGTCGCCTTTCTGTTCGCAGGGCTGGTCGGCGTGTTCTTCGGACTGCACCCGGCACGCAAGGCATCGCGGCTACGCCCGATCGAGGCATTGCGCTATGAATAGAACAATTTAAATCGAAGCAACCCCCTCTCCCTCCGGGAGAGGGCTGGGGAGAGGGAATCAATGAAAGAAAGGTGGAAAGAAAGGGGACA
>JAOULY010000003.1 GCA_029881775.1 Gammaproteobacteria bacterium | reverse complement strand
GGAGACAGCAGCGAGTTCCGAATTAATGGTACGCAATACACCTGTCGGGTCGTCAGCCTGGGTCACCGGGCGCCCGATAACCAGGTAACTGGCACCAGCACTTACCGCCTCGACCGGCGTCATGATGCGGCGCTGGTCATCCGGCGCACTACCGGACGGCCGTATCCCCGGTGTAACCAGCACAAAGTCGTCACTCACCTGCCCGCGCAACATCGTCGTTTCACGTGACGAACACACCACACCATCCAGTCCGCACGATTCCGCCAGCAAGGCCAGGCGCCGCACATTGTCTGCCGGCGTTCCGGCCAGGCCAACCGCAGCCAGGTCATCCTCGTCCATGCTGGTCAGGATAGTTACCGCAATCAGTAACGACGCATGCCCGGAACGCTCGATACCTTCGCGTGCCGCAGCCAGCATGCGCGCACCGCCGAGCGCATGCACATTCAGCATCCACACGCCGAGATCAGCCGCCGCGTGGCATGCGCTGGCAACGGTATTCGGAATGTCATGAAACTTCAGGTCGAGGAATACATCAAAACCACGACTCCCCAGTGTCCGTACCAGTGCCGGACCGGCGCGCGTAAACAGCTCCTTGCCGACCTTCAACCGACAACTGCCCGGCTCCAGCCGGTCGACCAGGGCGAGTGCATTTTTCTCATCCGGATAATCGAGTGCAACGATAATCCGCGAGTCACTGCTTTTCATGCTCATAGGTATTTTCCTGTGGTGCCAACACGGCACGACTGCATCAACAGGCCGGTTGTAACCACATTAATCCGCTTCAACACCGTGTATCGGCTTGATGGTATTCCATTGCCGGCATCCCGGACAATTCCAGTGCAGGGTCTTCCCGCTAAAGCCACAATTCGCGCAGGCATAGACCGGTTTGTTTTCCAGCAACTGGTCGGTCATGTTTTTAAGAATCATCAAATTCTCGCGCGCCGCGCCATCACTGCCGGCGAGACTGAAGTCAATAAACCGTGACAGGCCACGCACCGACGGTCGCAAGCCAAGCTCGCCGGCAATGAAAGCCGCGGCCATCTGCTCGCCCTGCTCCTCAGCGACGATATCGGCCAGCTTCAGCACCGGCGATATACCGGCATACTTCGGAATCGTATTGCGCAGGAAACCGATCATTGCCGGCAGGGTGCCCAGCTCTGCATGACAGGCATGCATATCGTCAAGCACGACCGGCAGCAAATCGATATCCATCTCCACCACCTGTACATAGGCCTTCAACGCCGCCTCACAGTCACCCTGCTGCCTGGCGATAGAGGCGCGAATCAGGCGTGCACGCGCGCAATGTGGATGGTACTTCCCTGCTTCATCCAGGTATTTGAGTGCCGCATCGATATCTTCGGTCGCACGGGCATTTTCAGCCAGTTCGCAACAGAACTGCGCGATAACAGCCCTGGCCGACTGCTCACCGACGAAACCCATCTGGCCGGCAATGCTGATCGCGTTCTGCCAGTCTTTTTCCTGCTGGTAGATATCGAGCAGCAACGGCAACACGCTGGAGAGGTGGACGTTGTTGTCATTCAGTTCGCGAAACAGGCCTTCAGCGCGATCGAACAGGCCAGCCTTCATGTAATCCTGGCCGAGTTCCAGCAAGGCATCCATACGCTGCTCGTCCTGCAGACCGGGGCGCGCCGCCAGGTTCTGGTGGATACGTATTGCGCGGTCGACTTCTCCACGCTTGCGAAACAGGTTGCCGAGCGCCAGATGAGTTTCCACCGTATCGCTATTGACCTCCAGCATACGGATAAATACATCAATCGCCTTGTCCTGCTGTTCATTCAGAAGGTAGTTGAGGCCCTTGATGTACTCAGGGCCGAGAATCGAGTCGGCGCAGCGTCCGGCCTTGCCCTTGCTGCTACGCGCCGAAAACCAGCCGGCAGCCGCTGCAAGCGGCAACAATAGCCACAGCAGGTCCTGCATGGTTCAGCCAGTCACTGGCAGTTGCATGAAAAAAAAGGCCCGGCAGGACTGATCCTGCCGGGCCTTGATGTTTGCCTGCGGTTTGCGAACAGGTTGCCCGGAAAAACTTGCTCCGAACATAGTGGATTTACCCGAACAGAGTATGCCGCTTCGAACCTGCCTACAGCTCCTTTTCACGAGCCATACCGGCATTGACACGTTCCCTGAGCTCCTTGCCCGGCTTGAAATGAGGGACATGCTTTGCAGCCAACGCAACCGATTCACCGGTTTTCGGGTTTCGCCCGATACGCGGTGGCCGGTAATGCAGAGAGAAACTTCCGAACCCCCTGATTTCGATACGTTGCCCGGTGGCAAGTGACCAGCTCATTTGCTCAAGGAGACTCTTGACGGCCAACTCGACATCCTTGTAATTCAAATGCCCGTTTTTTGCAGCAAGAATCTCTATCAGTTCAGACTTTGTCATTATATCCACCTACCCGGATTTGAATTTCCATACCCAATAAACCCGAACGTTTGCACGTTCCCCCTAACCCGCTGTCAGTCGTCCTTGGCCAGGTGCTGCTTGAGCACATCACCGAGGCTGGTCGTCGCTTCGGATGAACTGGAACCGTAGTCCTGCATCATCGTTGCTTCGTCTTCCGAATCCTTCGCCTTGATGGACAACATGATATTGCGGCTCTTGCGATCTACACCCATGAACTTGGCCTCGACCTCGTCACCCACCGACAGGATGGTGCGTGCATCCTCGATACGATCGAGAGACAGTTCGGATGCGCGCAGTGTTCCTTCAACACCATCGCCCAGATCAATAATCGCAGCCTTGGCGTCCACTTCTTTTACATTACCCTTAACGATACTGCCCTTGCTATGCGCTGCAACAAAGTTTGCAAACGGATCCTTCTCCAGCTGTTTGATGCCGAGCGAAATACGTTCGCGCTCGGGGTCGACCGACAGCACAACGGCCTCTATCTCGTCACCCTTGGTGAAACTGCGGACCGCCTCCTCACCCGGCTCGTGCCAGGAGATATCGGAGAGATGCACCAGGCCGTCGATTTCACCCGAAAGTCCGATGAATATGCCGAAGTCGGTAATCGACTTGATGGTGCCCTTGACCAGGTCACCCTTGTTATGGGTCGCGCTGAATTCATCCCATGGATTCGGGAAGCACTGCTTGATGCCCAGCGATATACGACGGCGTTCCTCGTCGATATCCAGCACCATGACTTCCATTTCCTGTCCGATGTGGACAACCTTGGAAGGATTGACGTTCTTGTTGGTCCAGTCCATCTCGGACACGTGCACCAGGCCCTCGACACCTTCCTCGATTTCGACGAAGCAGCCGTAGTCAGCAATGTTTGTAACCTTGCCGAACAGGCGGGAGTTGGCCGGATAACGACGTGCCAGATCGGCCCACGGATCCTGTCCAAGCTGTTTCATGCCCAGCGATACGCGGTTGCGCTCGCGATCGAACTTCAGAATCTTCACATCGATTTCATCACCGACGTTGACGATTTCGGACGGGTGCTTGACACGCTTCCATGCCATATCCGTGATATGCAACAGGCCATCGATGCCACCCAAGTCGACGAACACTCCGTAGTCGGTCAGGTTCTTGACGATACCCTTGACCGTCATACCCTCTTCCAGGTTTGCGAGCAGTTCTTCACGCTCTGCACTGAACTCTGTTTCCACAACTGCGCGACGCGAAACGACTACGTTGTTGCGACGCTTGTCCAGCTTGATAACCTTGAACTCGAGTTCCTTACCTTCGAGGAATACCGGATCGCGTACCGGGCGCACATCAACCAGTGAGCCGGGCAGGAATGCACGAATATCCTCGATGTCGACCGTGAAGCCGCCCTTTACCTTGCCGCTGATCATGCCCTTGACGATATCTTCGTTTTCAAAGGCTGTTTCAAGACGACGCCAGACCTGATCACGTTTTGCTTTTTCGCGTGACAGCTTGGTTTCCCCGAAACCGTCTTCGACGGCTTCCAGCGTAACTTCCACCTCGTCACCGACTGCTACTTCGAGTTCACCCGAAGCATTCTTGAATTCTTCTATCGGAATAACACCTTCTGATTTCAACCCTGCATGCACGATTACAGTATCTGATTGAATATCAACAACAGTTCCGATTACTACTGCACCCCGGTTCATCTCCTGACGGGCGAGACTCTCCTCAAACATTTCAGCAAAACTTTGGCTCATGGGAATTATCATCCTGGTACCGCAGGGCGGTCCGTAATTTCAGCCGTAATGCCTGGCGGCACGACGGGTCAGATTAAAAGAAAACAGGCCGCGGTTGCTTAAAGCGGCCTGGACAGAAAAATATTATACGTGTATCTGCTTAATTGTAAACGGAATTTAGAACCTCTCCCGGACCAGATCCAGGACCTCTGCCAGCGTTGCCGCCTCCAGCGCATCGCTGTTATCCAGCAGGTGGGCGTCTTCGGCCGGCTTCAGCGGTGCCGTCCGCCGGGTAGCATCACGTTCATCACGGGCCTTCACCTCTTCGATCAGGTCAGCGAGATTCGCTTCTTTTCCCATATCTTTCAGTTGCTTATACCTTCTCTCCGCGCGCACCTCGGGGCGCGCCGTGAGAAACAGCTTCAGCTCGGCATCCGGAAAAACCACCGTCCCCATGTCCCGGCCATCCGCAACCAGCCCCGGCGGCTGGCGACAATCCCGCTGCCAGTCCAGCAGCGCCCGGCGAACCGCCGGCAGGACGGCAAGCTGCGAGGCAGCATTGCCGGCGGCCTCGGTACGCAGCTCGGCACTGACCTCCTCGCCGTCCAGCATAATGGCCACCGTCTCGGTGGCGGGCATGGAACAGCGCCCGCCCAGCTGGCCGGCCAGGTCAACCAGTGCCGCGGCATCATCCAGCGCAATGCCTTCGTGCAACGCGGCCAGTGCCAGCAGTCGATACAAACTGCCACTGTCGAGATAATTCCAGCCGAGCCGGGATGCCAGCGCACGACTGATTGCGCCCTTGCCGGAACCGCTCGGACCATCAATGGTTATTACGGGAACATGCATCAGTTTGCCGGACCGGCAACCGCCAACCTTGTTACGACGCGGCCGGTTGCGGGACGCAAGTTTTCGCCGTCACGACTTTTACGCTGTCGCATCCAGGTTACTCGCTGAAATGGACAAGCCGGCTTGCGCTGCAATTGCCACGAAATCCGGGAACGACGTGTTGACATTCGCGCAGTCGTGAATCTCGATCTCGCCATGCGCGCGCAGTGCCGCCATGGCAAACGCCATGGCAATTCGATGGTCGCCATGGCTGTCGATGCTGCCACCGTCGATGGCACCACCCTTGATAATCATGCCGTCCGGTGTTGCCTCTGCGGCGACACCCAGTGTAGCCAGGCCATCGGCCATCACCTGGATACGATCACTCTCCTTGACGCGCAATTCCTCTGCACCGGTCAGCACAGTTTGTCCTTCCGCACAGGCGGCCGCCACAAAGATCGCCGGGAACTCGTCAATCGCCAGCGGTACCAGTGCCGCGGGAATTTCGACACCGACAAGGCTGGCGTATTTCACCCGCAAATCCGCGACCGGCTCGCCGCCGACATCGCGCTCATTACTGACCTCGATATCCGCACCCATCATGCGCAGGATATCGATCACTCCGGTGCGTGTCGGGTTCATGCCGACATGCTGTAACAGCAGGTCGGAGCCGGGCGCGATACTCGCACCGACCAGATAAAAGGCCGCTGACGAAATATCCGCCGGGATATCGATATCGATCGCGCTCAACGCATGTCCGCCTTCGATGCACACACGGTTGTCTTCGCGCTGCACCGGGTAACCCATACCACTGAGCATGCGTTCAGTATGGTCGCGGGTTGGCGCAGGTTCGCTGATACAGGTCCGGCCATCGGCATAAAGCCCTGCCAGCAACAGGCTGGACTTGACCTGTGCACTGGCAACCGGCATGTCGTATTCAATGCCATGCAGGGGACTGCCACCGTGGATTACCAGCGGTGCCGTACCATTCAGTGTCGTATCGATATGCGCGCCCATCGCCGACAAGGGCGTGACTACACGTTTCATGGGCCGGCCTGACAGGGAGGTATCACCGGTCAGGGTGGTATCGAACGACTGGCCCGCGAGCAGGCCCGACATCAGCCGCATGGACGTCCCTGAATTACCGAGATAGAGCGGCTCATCCGCTGCACGCAGACCGTGCAGGCCAACGCCGGTGATTTCAACCGTACCGTTGTCCGGGCCTTCAATGGCAACGCCCATGGCACGGAACGCGGCGAGCGTTGCCAGGCTATCCTCGCCTTCCAGGAACCCTTTGACACGCGTCACCCCGGTGGCGAGCGATCCCAGCATGATTGACCGATGCGAAATCGATTTATCACCCGGCACGCGCACCTCGCCCGTCAGGCGACCGCCAGGCTTCACCCTGAAGCGCAGTTCAGACATCAGGTCTTCTCCATCGTATGTGAATCGACATAGGCGTCACGCGCCTGCTTTGCCGTGCTGAATATCTCGAGCAGCCGGTCGCTGTCATGCTGCCTGACAGCGTCCGCCAGCGTTTGCAGATCAGCCGAATAACGTTCAAGCATGTGAAGTATGGCTTCACCATTGGCCAGGCAGATATCGCGCCACATGACCGGATCACTCGAGGCAATCCGGGTAAAGTCACGGAAACCACCGGCTGCGTATTCAAAGATCTCGCGCTTGTCCTGCAAACGCGCAAGGCTCTCGACCAGCGCAAAGGCCAGCACATGCGGCAGGTGACTGGTGGCGGCGAGCACTTCGTCGTGGTGGGCCGGGTCCATCTCGGTCACGACGGCGCCGGCCGCCTCCCACATCCGGCGGACACGCGTTACGGCCCGGCTGTCGGTATGCGCGAGCGGCGTCAGGATCACACGACGCTCACGGTACAGGTCCGGCATGGCTGCCGCGACACCGCTTTGTTCAATACCCGCAATCGGGTGGCCCGGCACAAAAAAGTCCGGGACCTCGCCAAACGCCTGCCCGGCAGCGGCAACCACACTGGCCTTCGCGCTGCCACCGTCTGTCAGGACGGCGTCTGCCGCCAGCTTGTCTTTCAAGGCACTGAATACTGCCGCCATGGAACCGAGCGGTACCGACACGAACACCATGTCGGCGCCCTGCACGGCGCTGGCAATATCCGTTTCAAAGCGATCGATCACACCGAGATCAACCGCCTGTTGCAGGTGATCCGGGTTACGACCGGCGCCAACAATTTCCCCGCAGGCACCGGCAACACGCAGGGCGCGCGCCAGCGAGCCGCCAATGAGGCCTACGCCAATAATGCAGAGTCGTTTAATCATGAAAGGACTTTTTCCAGTGCTTCGAGAAAGCGCGTGTTTTGTTCCCGGCTACCTACTGTTATACGCAAGTGATTCGGCATTTCATAGTTTGCCACCGGCCGCACGATTACACCTTCACGCAACAGGGCTGCATACACATCCGACCCGGTCCGCCCGGTATCGACCGCCACGAAATTACCGACCGATTCTATCCACGTCAGCCGCAGGGCGCTGAAACCGTCCAGCAACTGGCGCATGCCCTCACGATTGCCCTGCACGGTTTCAGCAATATGCGCATGGTCATCAAGTGCCGCCAGCGCCGCCGCCTGCGCCACCAGGTTTACATTGAACGGCTGGCGTACCCGGTTTAACAAAGCCGCGACCTGCGGATGAGACACGGCGTAACCGACGCGCAAACCGGCCAGGCCATAGGCCTTCGAAAACGTCCGCGTCACAATCAGGTTGGCGAAGCGCTCGAGCCACTGCGTGGTATCCGGGTAAGCGGCCTGCTCGACATATTCACTGTAGGCCTCGTCCACGACCACCATGACATGCGCCGGCAGGTCAGCAATGAATGCTTCCAGTGCCGCGGCATCCAGCCAGCCGCCGGTCGGGTTGTTCGGGTTGGCGATGAACACCACGCGCGTGTCCGGCCCGACACATGCACGCATGGCATCCAGGTCATGGCCATACGCCGGGCCGCGACTGCCATCATGCGCCGCTGCAACGCGGGCGCGCGCACCCACGGCCTGGACCGCGATCGGGTACACGGCAAACGCGTGGCGGGAGAAAACCGCCTCATGGGCCGGTGTCAAAAAGACCCGTGCAACCAGGTCAAGCACATCGTTTGACCCGTTACCCAGGGTGATGCAGCCGGGATCTACCCGGTGCCGTTGTCCAAGCGCTGCCGCCAGCTGCCAGCAGCTGCCGTCCGGGTAACGCGCAATCCCGCCGATGACGGCGTTTGCCGCAGCCAGCGCACGCGGACTTGGACCAAACGGATTTTCGTTGGAGGCCAGCTTGATGACATTGCGAATTCCCAGTTCGCGCTCCAGCTCCTCGACGGGTTTCCCGGGCAGGTATGGCTGCAGGGCGCGCACACCGGGCGCGACCAGCTGGAGGAATTTATTATTGTCTGACGGCATTTGCAGGACCTGAAATGTGCTGTAGGAGCGGACGCTGTCCGCGAATAATTCAGCCGCAGCAATGCGCGCATTGCTGCGCTCCTACAGGGTGTTGTTTACTCCTGGCGCCTTTGCGCGAGACAGAATGTAAGTAATTAAATAACCGCTCTCGGATAGGAGCCAAGCACCTTGACCGCAATCGAATCCTTTTCAAGATCGGCCAGTGCCGCAGCGACTGCCGCATCTTCACGATGCCCCTCCACGTCGATATAGAACAGGTATTCCCAGAGACCCTGTCGGGATGGACGTGATTCTATACGCGTCATGCTGACGCCGTGACGTGCGATATGCTGGAGCATCTGGTACAGCGTGCCGGACTTGTTGCGTAACGACACCAGCAGCGAGGTCAGGTCATCGCCACTGGGTAACGCCGCCTGCTTGCCGATTACCAGGAAGCGTGTGGTATTGTCCGGCTCGTCTTCGATATTGCGGTTACGGATAGTCAGGCCGTAAATTTCAGCAGCCGTCTCGCTGGCGATCGCAGCCGAGCCGCTTTCATTGCTGACGCGCCTTGCCGCGTCGGCATTACTGGCCACGGCCTCATGCGTGGCATGCGGCAAATGCGCCTCCAGCCATGCACGACATTGTGCCAGCGCCTGCTGATGCGCCATGACTTTCGTTATCGGCGTATCGCTGTCGCGTGACAACAGGTGATGGTGAACGCGCAGCTGCACTTCTCCGCATACATGCAGCGGTGAATTCTGGAACAGGTCAAGCGTGTGCCGTACTACGCCCTCGGTGGAATTCTCGATCGGTACCACGCCGTAGTCAGCGGCACCGGCCTCGACTTCCCGGAACACGTCGTCAATCCCGTCCAGCGGGATGGTTTCAACCGAATGGCCGAACTGCTTGAGGGCTGCGGACTGGGTAAACGTGCCTTCCGGACCCAGGTAGGCAATGGTCAGCGGTTTTTCGAGTGCCAGGCAGGCCGACATGATTTCACGGAACAGGCGCGCCATTTCCTCATTGGGCATTGGCCCGGTATTGCGCTCGCTGACACGACGCAAAATGGCCACTTCCCGTTCGGGACGATAAAAGTGTGTATCCTCGCCGGCCGCCAGCTTGACGTTGGCGACTTCCTGCGCACACGACGCGCGCTCGTTTATCAGCGTCTGGATCTGTTCATCCAGCGCATCAATGCGCTCACGCAGCCCGGACAATCTGTCATCAGTAGCCATTATTTTTCAACCAGTTATCAGCATGATCTCGAAGCAGCGGTAAAAATAAAAAAGCTGCCCCCTTATCCCGCACGTTCAACGCCTGATCGCCATGAGCACCAAATGCCATTATAAAAGTTCATCCCCTCTCCTTTATGCCCGTTCTTTGGGTGCTTCGGGAGAGGACCAGGGAGAGGAATATACTATCAAACTGTTACTGCTGATTGATCCCCGGCCCCTCGCTTCGCTCTCCCCGATCCTCACCCTGAGAGGGAGGAAATTTACGGGCAGCTGGAATCCGGCCTTTTGTCAGCCGCTGCTTTCCACGATCTTCAGCCCGTGAAGGAGCAAGTGCATGGAGCAGCGGCGACCAGACCTGTTGTATCAGCCTACAGGCTGCGGACATCCAGGACGCCATCGATCGCGGCAATCCGTTCCAGGCACTCAGCGGACAGCGCCGAGTCGACATCAACCAGCGTATAGGCAATTTCGCCGCGCGACTTGTTGAGCATGTCGAGAATATTCAGACCGGATTCCGCCATGCAGGTCGATATCTGGCCCAGCATATTCGGCACGTTTTCATTCACAATACACACACGGAAGCCACCGTTGCGGGCCATAAACAATTCCGGGAAATTGACGGAATTGCGAACATTGCCGTTTTCCAGGTAGTCACGCACCTCTTCCACCACCATCACCGCACAGTTTTCCTCTGCCTGTTGCGTGGATGCGCCAAGGTGCGGCAGGGCCACAACACGCGGGTGATCCTTGAGCAGATTGCTCGGGAAGTCGCATATGTAGGCATACACGCGTCCGTCATTGATGGCATCGACTACGGCTGCATCATCCACCACACCATCGCGCGAGAAATTCAGGATAATGAGATTCTTACGCACGCGCTGCAAACGTTCCGCGTTAATCACGTTACGCGTGGCATCAACCAGCGGCACATGGAACGTAACGTAATCCACGTTTGCCAGTAATTCCTCGATACTCGCCGCCTGCCGCACCTGGGACGACATCTCCCACGCCCGCTTGACCGTGATATCCGGATCGAAACCGATTACATTCATACCCTGTGCCAGCGCGCCGTTCGCGACCTGCACCCCGATCGCGCCCAGACCGACGACACCCAGTGTTTTACCCGGCAACTCGAAACCGACAAACTGCTTCTTGCCGGCCTCAACCGCCTTGTGAATGACGCTGTCGTCACCTTCAAGACCGCGCGCAAATTCCCATGCCTGGCACAGGTTGCGTGAGGCAATCAGCATCCCGGCAATAACCAGTTCCTTGACTGCATTGGCATTGGCGCCGGGCGCATTGAACACGCAAATACCCGCCTCGCTCATGCGCTCGACCGGAATATTATTAACACCCGCACCGGCACGACCGATGGCCTTGACCGAGGCCGGCACATCCATCTCATGCATGTTGTGCGAGCGCAGCAAAATAGCATCCGGTTGCGAGATTTCCGAACCTACCTCGTAGCTGTCACGCGGGAAGTGATCAAGCCCGACCGGCGAAATATTGTTCAGTGTCAGTATTTTCAGCATTGCCCCCAACCGTTACACGCGCCTTCAGGCGTGTGTTCTTTCAAACTCTTTCATGAAATCAATCAATGCATTCACGCCCGCTTCCGGCATGGCATTGTAGATACTCGCGCGCATGCCACCCACTGAGCGGTGTCCCTTGAGGTTCAGCAGGCCGGCCGCTTTCGCCTGTTCCAGGAAATCGCCATCCAGCGCCGCGTCGGCCAGTGTAAAGGGTACGTTCATCCACGACCGGCAGGCCGGATCAACCGGGCTGCTGTAAAACCCGGAGCTGTCGACTGCATTGTACAGTCGCTGTGCCTTGCGTTCGTTGATCGCGGCCATTGTGGTCAGGCCGCCCTGCTCGCCAATCCACTTGAATACCAGCCCGGCGAGATACCAGGCAAAGGTCGGCGGGGTATTCAGCATCGAGCCGTTGTCTGCATGCGCCTTGTAATCGAACATCGACGGCGTGGAATCCAGCGTATCACCGACCAGGTCGTTACGCACAATCACGACGGTCAGCCCGGCCGGTCCGATATTCTTCTGCGCCCCGGCATAAATCACACCGAAACGCGACACATCAAGCGGACGTGACAGTATTGTCGACGACATGTCGGCAACCAGTGGCACTTCGCCGACATCCGGAATGGCGTGAAACTCTACGCCACCAATGGTCTCGTTTGGCGTGTAGTGCACATAAGCGGCATCGGCATCCAGCTGCCAGTCCGAGGCATCGGGAATGGATGTGTAGCTGGTCTCGTCGGAACTGGCAGCGACATTGACATCACAATAGCGTCGCGCCTCGGCAATCGCCTTCTTCGACCAGGCACCGGTGTTGATGTAGTCCGCCCGCGTTTTCCCCCGCAGCAGGTTGTGCGGCACCATGGCAAACTGAGTGGTTGCACCACCCTGCAGAAACAGGACGTAATAGTTATCGGGGATATCCAGCAGGCTGCGCAAATCGGCTTCTGCCTGTGTCGCAATCGACATGTATTCCTTGCCGCGGTGACTCATCTCCATCACCGACATGCCGGTACCATGCCAGTCGATCAGTTCCTCGCGAGCCTGCTGCAAAACGGTCCGCGGCAACATGGCCGGACCGGCACTGAAATTAAAGACCTCGGACATATGCTTGCTTGCTATTCAGCCTCATCCTGTTCGGCTTCATTCTGCTCCTCATCCCGCTCTTCAAGGATGCGCTCGATACCAACCAGCACTTCGTCCCTGGACAAGGAAATCAGGTTTACGCCCTGGGTATTTCGGCCCATAACGGAAATCTCGTTGACCCGTGTCCTGACCAGCGTACCGCCGCTACTGATCAGCATCACCTCGTCATTGTCATCTGCCGGTACCGCGCCGACCACCGCGCCATTGCGTTCCGTCACCTGAATGGCGATCACGCCCTGCCCGCCACGTCCGTAAACGGGGTAATCAGCGGCCAGGGTACGCTTGCCGTAACCATTCTCGGTCGCCGTCAATACCGGGCTGTCGCTGGCAATAATCAGTGAAATGACGCGCTTGCCTTCCGGCAGCTTTATGCCCCGCACGCCACAGGCTGTTCGACCCATCTGCCGCACATCCGCCTCGGAGAAACGAATCACCTTGCCCGCGTCACTGAACAGCATGATGTCCTGACTGCCATCGGTAATGGCCACGTCGATCAGGTAATCGTTCTCGCGCAGGTCGATGGCAATAATGCCGTTCGCGCGCGGGCGCGAGAAACCTGACAGCGGTGTTTTCTTCACCGTACCGTTGGCAGTTGCCATGAAGACAAAATGATTTTCGTCGAATTCACGAATCGGCAGAATGGCATTTATGCGCTCGTCTTTTTCAAGCGGCAACAGGTTCACGATCGGCTTGCCGCGTGCGGTGCGCCCGGCCTGCGGCAGCTCGTAGACCTTCAGCCAGTACGCCTTGCCACGACTCGAGAAACACAGAATGGTGTCGTGCGTGCTGGCAATAAACAGCTTGTCTATAAAATCTTCTTCACGCACACCGGCCGCCGTCTTGCCACGGCCACCGCGACGCTGGGCGCGATAATCGGATAACGGCTGTGACTTGGCATAACCGGCATGTGACAGCGTCACCACCACGTCTTCCTCGCTGATCAGGTCCTCGATCGCCAGGTCGAGATGGTCGGTCAGAATCTCGGTTCGGCGCTCGTCACCAAACTGGTCACGCAGCTCGGTCAGTTCCTCGCGGATCACTTCCATCAGGCGGTCCGGGCTTTCCAGGATCGCCAGCAATGCATCGATCACCTCGAGCAGTTCCTTGTACTCGTTGACGATCTTGTCCTGCTCGAGACCCGTCAACTGGTGCAGGCGCAACTCGAGGATGGCCAGCGTCTGCCGCTCCGACAGGCGATAACCGTCATCGAGCAGCCCGAATCCGTCTTCCAGGTCGTCCGGACGCGAGGCCGTGGCACCGGCACGCTCCAGCATGCCGGAGACCACACCCGGCTCCCAGTTGCGCTCCATCAGGGCCAGTTTCGCCTCGTTCCGGTTTGACGAGGTCTTGATCAGGCGGATGACTTCATCGATGTTGGACAGCGCGACCGCCAGGCCTTCCAATATGTGGGCACGCTGGCGCGCCTTGCGCAGATCGAACACTGTGCGACGAGTCACTACATCGCGGCGGTGACGAATAAACGCTTCCAGGCACTGCTTGAGGTTCAGCAACTGCGGCCGCCCGTCGACCAGCGCCACCATGTTGATACCAAATACATTCTGCAGCTGCGTGTGCTGGTAAAGATTGTTCAGGACAACCTCGGCCACTTCGCCGCGCTTCAGGTCCACCACCATGCGCATGCCGTCCTTGTCGGACTCGTCGCGCAAACCGGAGATACCCTCGATCTTCTTGTCCTTGACCAGTTCGGCGATCTTCTCCAGCAAGCGCGCCTTGTTCACCTGGTACGGCAACTCGGTGATGACGATGCGCTGCTTGCCCTTGCCGTAGTCTTCTATATGACTGCGCGCACGGATGTGAATCCGCCCGCGACCGGTGCGATAGGCCTCATGGATACCGCGCACGCCGTTGATGATGCCGGCCGTAGGGAAATCCGGACCCGGCACGTGCTCCATCAGGCCGGCAATTTCGATGCCAGGATTTTCGATCAGCGCCAGGCAGGCGTTGATGATTTCGCCGAGGTTATGCGGCGGTATGTTGGTGGCCATGCCAACGGCAATACCGGCGGAACCGTTAACCAGCAGGTTCGGCACGCGCGTCGGGAATACCGACGGTTCGTGCTCCGTCTCGTCGTAGTTGGCAGTGAAATCGACGGTTTCCTTGTCGAGATCGGCAATCAGTTCATGCGCAATTTTCGACATGCGCACTTCGGTGTAACGCATGGCCGCAGGCGAGTCACCGTCGACTGAACCGAAGTTGCCCTGCCCGTCTACCAGCATGTAACGCAGCGAAAACGGCTGCGCCATGCGCACAATGGTGTCGTACACCGCGGTGTCGCCATGCGGGTGGTACTTACCGATCACGTCACCGACAATACGGGCAGACTTTTTGTAGGGCTTGTTCCAGTCGTTGCCCAGTTCGCTCATCGCATACAGTGCCCGCCGATGGACCGGCTTGAGGCCATCGCGGACATCCGGCAGGGCACGCCCGACGATTACGCTCATGGCGTAATCGAGGTAGGACTGTTTCATCTCGTCTTCGAGATTGACCGGCAGGACTTCTTTCGCGAAATCGTTCATATGGACGGGTTAAATCGACTCCCTGCTAATTCGCGCCGATGCCGTAATTTCCTTCTGGCGGCATCCACGGCAATAAAGACCGCCCATTTTAGCACAGTCGTCTACCCCACTACACCCGGGAAATATCGATTTCTGGCGGCACTGAGGCCGCCTGCGACAGCTTTACGCGATTCAGGCCGTCGTACAACCCGGTGAAGCGCCTGCCACCAGCGCCTGCAGCTTTTCACGGTCCGGCGCCGCCACCACGCCAGCCTCGGTGACCAGATAATCGACCAGGCCGGCCGGGGTCACATCGAAAACCGGGTTCCAGGCCTGCGCCCCGCGGGCGGCCACGGTTTGTCCACCGAGGGCGAGAATCTCCTCTTCCGCGCGACATTCAATGGCCACGTCGCGACCGTCCGGCACGGCCAGATCGAGCGTAGACAACGGCGCCACCACCATCATCCTGACACCGTAGTAACGGGCACTGACGGCCAGCTGACTGGTACCGATCTTGTTGATCACATCGCCGTTGGCGGTCACCCGGTCGGCCCCGGTAATCACCCATTGCACCTTGCCGGACTGCATCAGGAATGATGCCGCGCTGTCGGTAATCAGCGTGGTCGGAATGTTGTCTGCCAGCAGTTCCCAGGCGGTCAGGCGCGCACCCTGCAACCACGGGCGCGTTTCACCGGCATACACATCACGCAGCTTGCCCGCCGACCAGGCGCTGCGGATGACGCCCAGCGCGGTACCGTAACCGCCGGTTGCCAGTGCGCCGGCATTACAGTGCGTGAGCACCGAATCACCTTTATTTATAAGGTTTGCGCCACTTGCGCCCATGCAGTAATTGGCTGCGACATCCTCGTCATGGATACGCCGGGCCTCGGCCAGTAACGCCGCTACCGGGTTGTCCGGCAAGGCCTGCATACAGGTACGCATTTGCTCCAGCGCCCAGACCAGGTTGACTGCCGTGGGACGGGCCGCCGCCAGTACATCGATATCCGCCGCGACCCGTGCCTGCCAGCCGTCAGCATCCCGGCCGAGATGCTGGCGGGCCGACAGTACTACCGCATAGGCCGCGGTGATGCCGATCGCCGGGGCACCGCGCACCACCAGGTCCCGGATAGCCCCGGCGACCGGCACTGCTTCGGTATACTCGAGATAGCGGGTCTCACCCGGCAGCAGGCGCTGGTCGAGCAGGCGCAGACGGTCTCCCGCCCATTCGATTGCATGGAAAGATGGTTCTGCCACGGTCATGACTCCTGTAATTTTCGTCAATTGCTGCAAACCGGGCTATTGTACTGATTAATTCCGGAAAAACCTGCCACAGAAGGCTAGCTTGCATCATCATATGCGACTAGAATACGCTTCAGAGAGTACAGCTTTCTAACCAACACACATCCCACAGGAGTGGTACAAATGAAGAACAACTTGCGAATCGGTGGAGTCATGACTTCCATTGCGGCAGGCATCCTGCTTTCCGGCACAGCCCTGGCACACGAGGCCGGCAAGGCCAATCAAAGCTACGTTGGCAGCGCAGGCAGCGGCGGCCAGTACATTACTGACAGCAGCGGCAATTGCGTCCGGACCGGCTCATGGAAAGCTGAAGACCAGACCGTTGATTGTGGTGCGGCACCAGTGGTCGAAGCCAAGAAAGCTCCGCCACCCCCTCCGCCTGCTCCGCCTGCAGAGCCCGTTTACGAGAATGTTTCACTGGCAGCCGGTGCACTGTTCGACTTTAACAAGGACACCCTGAAGGCGGAAGGCAAGCAGCAGCTCGACGACCTGGCCAGCAAGATTGGCAGCACAGCACGTGTCACAGACGTCAAGATCATTGGTCACACCGACAGTGTCGGAGCCGAGGCCTACAACCAGCAGCTGTCAGTACGTCGCGCTACAACAGTACGTGACTACCTGGCTTCCAAGGGCGTGGACCGCAACCTGATGTCTGTATCAGGCATGGGTGAATCCAGCCCGGTCGCCGACAACTCAACCAAGGAAGGTCGCGCTAAAAACCGCCGGGTTGATGTGAAAATCGGTGTTACCCAGCAAGTCAGATAACATCTGACTCTGTGTAAACAGAAGCCCATCGCCGGTAACGGCGGTGGGTTTTTTTTATTGCCGGGAGGAAATAATGAATATCGAGCAATACCTGAAACCCGAAATGATCGACACCTATGTTATTCCCTGGGGTATCAAGATCGCTGTCGCAGTCGCTATTTTTATCGTTGGCCGAATGATCGCAAAGATGGTTGCGCGTTTTGCAGAACGCATGATGAACCGGGCAAAGCTGGACGGCATGCTGACCGCATTCCTCGGCAACATTCTTTACGTGGCGTTACTGGTGGTCGTGGTGATTGCCGCACTCGACCAGCTCGGCGTACAGACTACGTCACTGATCGCCGTGTTCGGCGCCGCCGGCCTGGCCGTTGGCCTGGCACTGAAAGATTCGCTGTCCAATTTCTCGTCCGGGGTCATGCTGATCATCTTCCGGCCGTTCAAGGTCGGTGATTTCATCGAGGCTGCCGGCCAGGCCGGCGTCATCGAAGAGGTGCGCATCTTCAGTACCATCATGAAGACCGGCGATAACCGCGAGATCATTATCCCGAACAGCCACATCTACGGCGGGCCCATTATCAATGTCTCCGCCCGCCCCACGCGCCGGATCGACATGGTGTTCGGCATCGGCTACGACGACGATATCCGCAAGGCGAAAGAACTGGTCAATGCCGCGTTCGCCGCCGACGAGCGCATCCTGCAGGACCCGGCACCCACTGTCGCCATGGTGGAACTTGCCGACAGCAGCGTGAACTTCAATGTGCGGCCGTGGGTAAAAACCGCCGATTACTGGGCGGTCCGTTCCGACCTCATGGAACGCATCAAGCTGTCGTTCGACGAGAACGGTATCAGCATCCCCTACCCGCAACGCGATGTGCACATGCATAACGCCGCCTGAGGGCAACTGCCTGTCATCCCCTTCAATCCCGTTACAGCCTGGCTACGCGCGCAATAACGGGATTGAAGGCTGACCCCTGTCGCAGGTATTTCGCTATACTGCATGCCCATGACTGCAGCAGACAGCCTACTTCACTGCCGCTGGATCGCACCGGTGGAACCGGCCGGCACGGTGCTCTCGCATCACAGCCTCGTTGTGCTTGAAGGCAGGATCCTGGACATTCTGCCGACCGACAATGCACGCGAGCAATACACGGCCGACGTCGAACATGAGCTTGACGGTCACCTGCTGATCCCCGGCCTGATCAATGCGCATACGCACGCGGCAATGACCTTGCTGCGCGGCCTCGCCGACGACCTGCCCCTGCTCGAGTGGCTGAACGAACACATCTGGCCGGCCGAGACGCGCTGGGTCAACGAAGAGTTTGTGTACGATGGCACGCAGCTGGCCATGGCCGAGATGCTGCGCTCCGGCACCACCTGCTTCAATGACATGTATTTCTTCCCGGACGTCACCGCGCGCGCCGCCGCCGCCTGCGGCATGCGCGCCTGCGTGGGCCTGATCGTGCTCGACTTTCCCACCGTGTGGGCCGCCGACGCACGGGAATACATATCCAAGGGCATCGATATACATGACCGTTACCGCAGTGACCCTTTGATCAGCACCCTGTTCGCACCGCACGCACCCTACACGGTATCCGACGAGCCGTTGCAGCATATACGCATGCTGGCAAACGAACTGGACATCGGCATCCACATGCATGTGCATGAAACCGCAGACGAAGTGGACAAGGCGGTGGAAACAACCGGGGTACGCCCGCTCAGTCGCCTGCAATCACTCGAGATGGTCGCACCCGACATGGTCGCCGTGCACATGACCCAGTTAACCGCAGAGGAAATCGATGACTACGCGGCAGCCGGCGGCCATGTCGTGTATTGCCCCGAATCCAACATGAAACTGGCCAGCGGTTTCTGCCCGGCGGCGGCACTGGCAGCGGCCGGCATCAACCTCGCCCTCGGCACGGATGGCGCCGCCAGCAACAACGACCTCGATATGCTCGGCGAAATGCGCAGTGCCGCCCTGCTTGGCAAGGCCGTCAGCGGTGACGCCAGCGCGCTGCCGGCCCACGAAGTATTGCAGATGGCGACCCTGAACGGTGCCCGCGCCCTTGGCCTGGCCGATGAAACCGGCTCACTGGTAAAAGGCAAATGGGCCGACATGACGGCGATACGCCTCGACACCCTCGAGACCCTGCCGATTTACGAACCGGTGTCGCAACTGATCTATGCCGGCGGTCGCGAACAGGTCACCGACGTCTGGGTGGCCGGACAACATCTACTTAAAAATCGTCGGCTGACCACACTCGATGGCGAGGATATTGTCGCACGTGCACGCAACTGGCAGAACACGATCGGTGGCCAACGATGACTGAAACACTGCATAACGTAGACCCGGACGAAATCGAAAAATTTGAACGGCTGGCCGGTCGCTGGTGGGACCCGAACAGCGAGTTCAAGCCGTTACACGACATCAATCCGCTGCGCCTCGATTACATTGACCGGCTTGCACCCCTTGCGGGCAAGCAGGTTATCGACGTCGGCTGCGGTGGCGGCCTGCTGACCGAGGGCATGGCGCAACGCGGGGCAATCGTCACCGGCATCGATATGGGCAAGACACCGCTGAGTGTGGCACGGCTGCACCAGCACGAATCCGGCCTCGATATCGACTACCGGCAGACGACCGCCGAGCAGGTTGCCAGCGAGCAGGCCGGTCGCTATGACATCGTTACCTGCCTGGAAATGCTCGAACATGTCCCCGATCCCGCGACGACGATCGCAGCCTGTGCACAGCTGATCACCGACGATGGCTGCGTATTTCTTTCCACTATCAATCGCAACCCCAAGGCCTGGCTGTTTGCCGTGGTCGGCGCCGAATACCTGCTGAACCTGTTGCCGAAAGGCACGCATGACTACCAGAAGTTCATCCGGCCTTCCGAAATGGAAGCCTGGGCGCGTGCAGCCGGACTGCAGCTGGTTGACCTGACCGGCATGACCTACAACCCGCTGACACAGGAATACCGCCTGGGCAAGGACGTCTCGGTCAATTACCTGGCCTGCTTCCGCAAAACCGCATGAGCAATTCGCGCATTCGCCCGGATGCGGACACCATCCGCACCGTATTGTTTGATCTTGACGGCACATTGCTGGACACCGCGCCCGATCTTGCCGACGCACTGAACAGGGTACTCGAACAGAACGGGCGCCAGTCACTGCCCTATGAAAACATTCGACCGGTTGTATCGCATGGCGGAATTGCGCTGATCGAGCTTGGCTTCGGACTGGGGCCCGGCGACCCGGCATTCGACGGTTTGCGCAAACAGCTGCTGGATATTTACCGGGAAAATATTTCACGCAGGACCCGTCCGTTCCCCGGCATTACACAACTACTCGACCAGCTTGAAGATCGCGGCATTAACTGGGGTGTCGTGACAAACAAACCCGGCTGGCTGACCGACCCGCTGCTGCGCGACCTTGGCCTGTACGAGCGTGCCGCCTGCGTCGTCAGCGGTGATACCCTCAGCGAACGCAAACCACACCCGGCCCCGATGCTGCATGCCTGCGAACAGGCCGGTTCGCTGCCGGCCCAATGCGTGTACATCGGCGATGCGCGGCGCGACATCGAGGCCGGGAATAATGCCGGCATGCATACGCTGATCGCACTGTTCGGTTACATAGCGGCTGATGACGATACCGATAGCTGGCAGGCCGACGCCGCCATCAGCACACCGGATGCGCTGCTGACCTGGCTGGACAAGCGCTGATACCGCATCATGGTTGGTGCTATGATGGCGCATCATGCCTGCTGAACTGCTCTTTATACTGATACCGGCACTGGCCAGCGCGGCCGTGTTTGGCGCACTGGTCGCGTTCCTGGTTTTTTCAGGACGAATTTCACGCCTGCGCAATGAGAATGCGAAGCTGGAAATCAGCCTGGAACTGGAGCGCAAGGCAACAGACGTGCAGTACCAGTCCATGCAGCAGATGAACAAGCAGCTCAAGGACAGCTTCAACGCCCTGGCATCCGAGGCATTGCAGAGCAACAATTCACAGTTCCTGCGACTGGCGAAGGAAAATCTCGAACAATTCCACATCAAGGCCGAGGGCGAACTCGAGAAACGGGAAAAGGCCGTCGAGAACCTGGTCAAACCGATCCGCGAGGCACTGGACAAGACCGAAAGCCAGGTCCGCAAGATGGAAAACGAGCGCATGCAGGCACATGGCGCACTCACCCGGCACCTGGAAACCATGGCCGAGTCGCATCGCCTGCTGCAGAATGAAACACGCAACCTGGTCCAGGCACTGCGTCGGCCGGAAGTTCGCGGTCAGTGGGGCGAACTGACCCTCAAACGGCTGGTGGAACTCGCCGGCATGGTCGAACACTGCGACTTTACCGAGCAGGACACCGTCAAGACGGACGCAGGCAATCGCCGGCCTGACATGGTTATTCGCATGCCCGAGCGCCGCGAGATCGTGGTCGATGCCAAGACCCCGCTGGATGCCTACCTGTCTGCAGTCGAGAGCAGCAGTGATGACGAACGCAGGAACCACCTGACTCGCCACGCACGCAATGTTCGCTCCCGCATCAAGGAACTGTCCGCCAAGGCCTACTGGGAGCAACTCAAGTACAGTCCCGAGTTCGTGGTGCTGTTCATACCCGGCGACCAGTTTCTCAGCGCGGCACTGGAAATCGACCATAGCCTGATCGAGGATGCGCTCGCGCAAAACGTTATCCTCGCCACACCTACCAGCCTGGTCGCGCTGTTACGCGCCATCGCCTATGGCTGGCGGCAGGAAGTACTGGCGGAGAACGCCGACATCATCCGCGAAATCGGCCAGGAAATGTTTACCCGGCTAACCACCTTTGCCGAACACCTCGCCAAGCTGGGCCGCAGCCTGGACAACAGTGTCAGCGCCTATAACAAGGCTGTTTCCTCATACGATTCGCGCGTGTTGCCCGGCGCACGCAAGTTCACCGAGCTGGGTATCAGCACGAAGAAGGAACCACCCAAACTCGAACAGGTCGAGCACATGGCACGGCAGGTTGAATCACGCGAAGACAACGACACGACACACTGATATGGCCGAACACATCTCACTTGCCGACTGGCAACCGGCAGCAAACCTGCTATCCGGAAGAATTATCCTGCTGACCGGCGCAGCCAACGGCATCGGCCGCGCCGTTGCCGACGCCATGGCATCACATGGGGCGACCGTGGTCATGCTCGACAAGGACGTCAAAGGACTGGAACTGGCCTACGATGAAATCGTTGCCGCCGGATATACCGAACCGGCCCTCTACCCGATGGACCTGCAGGGTGCGACACCGGATGACTACACGCAACTGGCTAAAACCCTCGAACAGGAATTCGGCCGGCTCGATGGCCTGGTGCACAATGCGGCCTGGCTCGGCGCGCTGGTACCGTTTGCCAACTACGACAATGAAATGTGGCTGGAATCCATGCAGGTGAACCTGCATGCGCCCTATCTGCTGACCACCGCCTGTCTTGGCCTGCTCAATGCGAGCGATAATGCCTCGGTCCTGTTCGTGTCAGATGAAACCGGACGCAAGGGCAAGGCCTACTGGGGCGCCTACGCGGTCGCCAAGGCCGGCCTGGAGAGCCTCATGCAGATTCTCGCCGATGAACTGGAGTCCAACACTTTTATTCGGGTCAACAGCCTGGATACAGGCCCCGTGCTGACCTCGATGTATCGCATTGCCTATCCCGGCACCAACAGCTCCGAACTCAACATGCCGGCCGATGTGGTCAACCCGTTCCTGTATCTTTGCAGCACGGAAAGTGCCGGGCTTACCGGGCAACAATTAAGCTGCCGGGATTTACTCGACAGCTAGTCGATAA
>JAOULY010000141.1 GCA_029881775.1 Gammaproteobacteria bacterium | reverse complement strand
CGGGCGATGACCCGACACTATCCATCGCCCGTGCCCGCGTCGAACCCGGCATCACCACCCGCTGGCACCGGCTCGCCGGCATCGCCGAACGTTATTACATTATCAGTGGCCATGGACGTGTCGAGCTCGGCGGACTGCCTCCGCAGGATGTTGCCAGTGGTGACACCGTACTCATACCGCCGATGTGCCGTCAGCGCATCAGCAACACCGGCGCGGAAGACCTTGTCTTCCTGGCAATCTGCTCACCTCGATTTGTCATCGACGCCTACGAGGATATAGAAGATATACAACCACCGGATAAAAGTTAACGGCGCCAGGGCAGGCGTTGCTGCCCGGGACAATCATGCTGCAGCATGCGACTCGACGTCATGTTGAGCGACCGTTGCATGCTCCGGTCAGCCGATGAGCACCGGCTGGCTCCGGCATCACGCAGCCACTACTCCTCCGATGCCCTTTTACGGCCTGTAATCATGGCCTTGACAAGGTTTTCGCGGTGCACGTAACTGGCCACCAGCACGCCGGCAACATGCACGAACACCAGGAACAATGTGAAGTTGGCGAAGAATTCATGCAGTTCTTCCCAGAATTCTTCTGCATCGTTGTCATGATCGCCATCATGTTCGTCGTCGCTGTCCGCACGGGCAGTTGCAATCCATTCGACGCCCGGGCTGCCAGCGGCCAGCGGTCCCTGGCCCTCGGCCCCGTAAACCTCGAGCCCGGTGTAAACGCTGATCAGCAGGGAAACGAGTAACAGCATAATCATCCAGCCACCTGCCGGGTTGTGCCCGGTGTAATGTTCCGGGTTTGGCGACAGCAGGCTACGCATATAACGGATAGTCCGGCCGGGGGAGTACAGGAAATTACTGAACCGCGAGTAGCGCGGCCCGACCAGCCCCCACACGATCCGGAAAACAAGCAGCCCCAGGATGACGTACCCGGCGTAGACATGTACCAGGCTTTCCTCTTCGCCGGAGAACCATGCAACAATGAATGCCACCACCAGCGACCAGTGAAACACCCTGACCAGCGGGTCCCATACACGGATAATCTTTTCGGACATGAGATAATCCCCCAAAGCAACCAGGCCATAATTATCTGCCTGGTACTGGTTTTAAGGTAGTGGGCAAATGCCCTGTTTTACGACAACCGGACATATGCCCCATGCTGACCCGGCTGCCAACTTACTGTTATCCAGAGGAATTGCCCGGCACATGAAAGATATCCTGCTACTTGCCCTGTTACTGGCCATTATGGCCGGCAGCCTCTATGACCTGCTTGTCGACAGCACCCACGGCGCATCCAGCCTGCACCTCGTGGTCGAGGCCGGCATCTTCCTCGCTGCCGCGGCACTGATCGCCTGGCTGCTGAATGATCTGCGCCGACAGGGGCAGGCGCTTGAGCGATTGCGCCATGAAATCACGACACAGCAGCACGCAACACCGGCCGCCAATCCCGAACTGGCCGAAACCCGCCACCGGCTCGGCACCCTGATCCAGCGGCAATTCGAGACATGGGCATTGAGCGACAGTGAACAGGCGGTCGGACTGTTGCTGCTCAAGGGACTGAGTTTTCGCGAAATCGCTGCGGTCAGGGAAACTCGCGAGAAGACGGTGCGCGCACAGGCATCAGCTGTCTACCGCAAGGCCGGCGTCAGCGGAAGGCATGCATTCTCGGCGTGGTTTATCGAGGATTTCCTGTAACAACAAAAAAGCCGGGCAATGCCCGGCTTATTTGTTGTTATTGTTCCGTTACCCTACTTCGCGGACGCTTCCTCACCCGCATTCTCCGGACGATCGACCAGTTCAACATAGGCCATCGGCGCCTTGTCTCCGGTGCGGTAGCCCATCTTGAGAATACGCAGGTAACCACCGGGGCGATCCGCGTAACGCGGTCCCAGTTCATTGAACAGCTTGGTTACCGTGTCGCGGTCGCGCAGGCGACTGAATGCCAGGCGCCGCTTGTGCACCGAGTCACTCCTGGCCATGGTGATCAGCGGTTCGGCAACACGACGCAGTTCCTTGGCTTTCGGCAAGGTGGTCTTGATAGCTTCGTGGTTCAGCAGTGACACTGCCATATTGCGGAACATGGCCTTGCGGTGTGAACTGTTGCGGTTTAACTGCCGCCCTGATTTGCGATGACGCATGGTTCTTTTCCTGTAGTGTAATCAGCCGCTGACGGCTTCGGTGTCACGGGCGCCGAGGCTGGCCGGTGGCCAGTTTTCCAGTCGCATGCCGAGCGACAGGCCCTTGGTGGCCAGTACATCCTTGATTTCGGTGAGTGACTTCTTGCCCAGGTTCGGTGTCTTCAGCAACTCGACCTCGGTGCGCTGGATCAGGTCACCGATGAAGTAGATGCTTTCCGCCTTCAGGCAGTTGGCAGAACGTACGGTCAGTTCGAGATCGTCGACCGGGCGCAGCAGAATCGGATCGATATCGGCTTCCGGCGTAGCAGTAGCCTCTTCGGTGCTGGCCTGCAGGTCAACGAACGAGGACAACTGGTCCTGCAGGATGGTGGCCGCATGACGGATCGCCTCTTCCGGATCGACCGTACCGTTGGTCTCGATGTCGATGATCAGCTTGTCCAGGTCGGTGCGCTGCTCAACGCGGGCGCGATCGACATTATAGGAAATGCGGCTGACCGGACTGAACGAGGCATCCAGTTGCAGGCTGCCGATGGCACGCCCTTCGCTTTCTTCGTTGTCACGGCGGGTTGCCGGCTGGTAACCGCGGCCCTTGGCAACCTTCAGCTTCATGGACAGTTCACCGGCCTTGGTCAGGTTGGCGATAACGAAATCGGGGTTGATGATCTCGATGTCGTGGTCCAGCTTGATGTCGCCGGCAGTGACCGGCCCCGGGCCCTTCTTGTTCAGGGTCAGCGTGGCTTCGTCGCGGTTATGCATACGCAGCGCAACCTTTTTCAGGTTGAGCAGGATGTCGATGACATCTTCCTGCACGCCTTCAATAGTGGAGTACTCATGCAGTACGCCATCGATCTCGGCATTGATAATGGCCGAACCCGGCATAGAAGACAGCAGGATACGTCGCAGCGCATTGCCGAGTGTATGACCGAATCCGCGTTCCAGCGGTTCCAGCGTCACCTTGGCGTGCCTGTCGTTAACAGCCTGCACATCCACGATGCGTGGCTTGAGGAATTCGTTGACGTGTCCGAGCATGAAGCAGTCCCTCAGTAATTACTTCGAATACAATTCGACGATCAGATGTTCATTGATGTCGGCCGGCAAATCGCCGCGTTCCGGACGTGCCTTGTACACGCCTTCGAGTTTCTTCGAGTCCACGTCGATCCAGTCGGCAATGCCGCGCTGTTGCGCAAGGTCCATGGCGGACTGTACGCGAATCTGTTTACGACTCTTTTCATTTACTGCAATAACATCGCTGGGCTGAACCTGGTAGGACGGGATATTGACCCGGACACCGTTTACGCTGATGCCGTTGTGACGGACCAGCTGGCGCGACTCGCTGCGTGATGCCGAGAAACCCATGCGATAAACCACGTTGTCGAGACGACCTTCCAGCAATTGCAGCAGGTTGTCACCGGTGGAGCCCCTGGTGGACGCCGCCTTTTTGTAATAGTTGCGGAACTGCTTCTCGAGCACGCCGTAAATACGACGCACTTTCTGCTTCTCGCGCAGCTGGCTGGCGTAGTCCGACAGGCGGGTGCGACGCTGGCCGTGCTGACCCGGCGGGAATGGCCGGCTTTCGACGGCACATTTCGAGGTGAAACATTTCTCGCCCTTCAGGAAGAGCTTGCCGCCTTCACGACGACACTGACGACACTTGGATCCGGTGTACTTTGCCATTTCAGTTCCTTCCCTAAACGCGACGACGTTTCGGCGGACGACAGCCGTTATGCGGGATCGGCGTCACGTCGGTAATATTGGTAATCTGGAACCCGCAATTGTTCAGTGCGCGCACCGCTGATTCACGACCCGGTCCCGGCCCCTTCACCTCGACCTCGAGGTTCTTCATGCCGTATTCCTTGACCTTCTCGCCGGCACGCTCGGCAGCAACCTGTGCAGCGAATGGCGTGCTCTTGCGCGAACCGCGGAAACCCGAACCGCCTGCGGTTGCCCAGGCCAGCGAGTTACCCTGCCGGTCTGTGATCATGATGATAGTGTTGTTAAACGATGCATGAATGTGAGCAATGCCATCAGAGACATTTTTCTTCACTTTCTTGCGTGCCGGTGCCTTTGCCATATCGGTTTTCCGTTAACAGATTTCTGTTGTGTTACTTGCGAATCGCACGACGTGGTCCCTTGCGGGTGCGTGCGTTGGTGCGCGTACGCTGCCCGCGCAATGGCAGGCCGCGACGATGACGGATACCACGGTAACAACCGAGATCCATCAGGCGCTTGATGTTCATTGAGATCGTGCGCCGCAGGTCACCCTCGATGTTGTACTTGGTCATCTCGTTACGCAGTGACTCAAGTTCAGCCTCGGTCAGGTCCTTGATCTTGACGTCCGGCTTGATACCGGTGTCGCCGCAGATCTTGCGGGCCGTCATGCGCCCGATGCCGTAGATACCCGTCAGGGCAATCTCCGCATGTTTGTGATCTGCAATGTTTATTCCGGCTATACGGGCCATTTAATTTGTCTCCACCAATCTCTTCAAAAGTACGGCGCGAAAAGCCCGTTAGGATAGCCCCGGGCCGCCAATAAATCAAACGAAAGCTGACACCGCGTATTCACGACGCCTGCCCGTTCAATATCAATATATTCAATAAATTCAGCTTGTTGCATAAATTGCGTACTGCCTAGCCCTGACGCTGTTTGTGGCGGCCATCCTTGCAGATGACCCTGACCACGCCGTTGCGCCGGACGACCTTGCAGTTACGGCAGATACGCTTGACCGATGCTCGCACTTTCATCTCAATACACCTCTTGTTCCAGGCCAGCTGCTAACGCAGCATGCCCTTGCCACCGCCATAGCCTTTCAGGTTCGCTTTTTCCATCAACCCCTTGTACTGGTGCGACACCAGGTGGGTCTGAACCTGCGCCATGAAGTCCATGGTCACTACGACAATAATCAACAACGAAGTACCGCCGAAATAGAACGGTACGTTCCAGTACAAAATCAGAAATTCGGGTAACAGGCAGACCAGTGTTATGTACACCGCACCGGCCGTGGTCAGTCGCGTCATGACCTCGTCGATATAACGGGCGGTCTGCTCACCCGGGCGGATACCCGGAATAAATGCGCCGGACTTCTTCAGGTTTTCCGCGGTTTCCTTGGCATTGAACACCAGCGCCGTATAGAAGAAACAGAAAAACACGATCGCCAGCGCATAGAAAATCACGTACAGCGGCTGCCCCGGCGACAGTGCGGCGGAAATATCTTTCAGCCAGCCCATGCCCTCGTTTTGCCCGACCCAGCTGCCCATGGTTGCCGGGAACAGAATGATACTGGAGGCAAATATCGGCGGGATAACGCCGGCCATGTTCAGCTTGAGCGGCAGGTGCGAACTCTGCGCGGCATAGACCTTGCGACCCTGCTGGCGCTTGGCGTAATTCACGGTAATACGCCGTTGCCCGCGCTCGACAAACACAACAAAACCGGTCACGGCAATCGCCAGTGCGAACAGCACCAGGATGGTCAACACATTCATTTCACCGGTGCGGGCCAGTTCCAGCGTGCCGCCAATGGCCGATGGCAAACCGGCGACGATACCCGAGAAGATAATAATAGAGATGCCATTACCCACGCCGCGCTCGGTGACCTGCTCGCCCAGCCACATCAGGAACACGGTGCCGGTAACCAGGGTGACTATGGCCGTCAGTACGAAGCCCGCACCGGGGTTGATCACCAGGCTGCTGCCGGCAATCGACTGACTCTGCAGCGCTGAAGAAATACCAAACGCCTGCATGGTAGCAAGCGCCACCGTACCGTAGCGGGTGTATTGCGTAATCTTGTGCCGGCCGGCCTCACCGCCTTCCTTTTTCAGCTGCTCGAGCGATGGCACGGTCAC
>JAOULY010000140.1 GCA_029881775.1 Gammaproteobacteria bacterium | reverse complement strand
GCCTACCTGATACATCCACTGCATGTAACACTGGTCACCCAAACCCTGAAACCGCTGGTCGCAAAGATCCGGGTGTTTGATTTTCAGTAGTTGGCGGGGTGTTGAAAATATGGCTCGCGCAAAGCCGCCAAGACGCGAAGAAAGCTTTATTTCAGGTAAAAAATAATAATTGCCACAGAGAACACAGAGGACACAGAGAACTTAATATTTCCTCTCACTGAAGGAGAGGTCGTTATAGCCAGGGGGGCATTGATTTCTCTGTGTCCTCTGTGTTCTCTGTGGCAAAAAGCTTTCTTAGCGTCTTGGCGGCTTTGCGCGAGCCAGCTTTAATTCATTCGAACCCTAACCAGTAACAAACAAAACACCGTAACCAGCACCACCGGCCAGTCACCGTAGCGTACGTACGGCGTGGCACCCTGGCGTGGCACGACATGACCGTTCACAACCGCCTGCTCGAATTGCCGGCTGCGTGACTGGATTGTGCCGTCGTGGTTGATGATGGCGGAAATGCCGGTATTGGTCGCACGCAACAATGCACGGCCGGTTTCCTTCGCGCGCACGCGTGCAATTTCCAGGTGCTGGAACGGCGCCAGTGACCGGCCAAACCAGCCATCGTTACTGACATTCACCAGGAAGGCCGCTTCCGGCAGGCTGTCATTGATAACCCGGGCAAACGCCACCTCGAAACATATCGAACTGCCGACCGGGTAACCGGCCGCCTGCAGCAGCGCCTGGCCGGCTTTACCCGGTGTAAAGTCGGCATTTGGCACCGCCAGCGCATCCAGTGTATCGCCGATCAGCCAGCGCAGCGGCAGGTACTCGCCGAATGCGACCAGGTGCTGCTTGTGGTAAAAGCCACGCGACCCGTTCAGCGCGATGATGCTGTTGTAGTAGGTCCATGTTTCGCGATCCAGCACCGGGATACCCGTCAACAGGCTCGTGCCGGATTCGGCCAGCTGTTCTTCAAGGTACGGGATATAACTGTCTTCGACCTGGTGATAGAACGCGGGGATAGCCGTCTCCGGCCACACCACCAGTTCGCTGTCCGGCTGCGCCGCGGTCAGCTCGGCATACAGACGCAAGGTACTCTCCAGGTTCTCCGGCGCCCACTTGTCCGCCTGCGCGATATTGCCCTGGACCAGGCTGACACGGATGGGCTCACCGCGCGCAGTCGTCCATTCAATGTTCTCAAGCAGGTAACCCGCGGCGATCACCACGGCCAGCAGGACCAGGCTGGTGACGCGCCGCCGGTTACCGGCAATCGCGGCCAGTAACACGGCACACACGCACAATAACCAGGCAACCCCGTACTCACCGACAATCGGCAGGTAAGCGGCCAGTGGCCCATCGATCTGGCTGGCGCCGGTATCCAGCCACGGAAAGCCGGTAAACACCCGGCCACGCAGCCACTCGGCCAGCACCCAGCCGGACGGCAGCACCAGCAGCGCGCCAGCCCAGCCGTTGACCGGCAGGTAACGCCGCAGCAGGTAACCCGCCAGGGCCGGGAAAACCGCCAGCACCAGCACGAACAGGACGGCGATCAGCGCTGAAACCGGCAACGCCAGCTGGCCATAGACGTGCACGCTGACATAGACCCAGGAGACCCCGCCAGCGAAGAAACCCAGGCCGAACAGACCGCCATGGCGTAACGCCTGCCGCGGCGTATCGGACAGCCACTGGTTGAACAGGACAGCGAGGGAAATGTATGCCAGCGGGAAATAACCGAATGGCGCGAAAGCACCGACAGCCAGCAAGCCGGCAATCAGCACCAGCCAGGGCTGCAGGCGTTCGGGAAGCGGGATCCACATCGCCGTGTCCGGCGCGTGCGTCACGGTTTGACGTTCAGCAGGTCGGCTTCGTCCTCGACCGACCGCGGCAACATTGTCAGCTGCAGCATATGCACCCGGCGACTGTCTGCCCGCAGCACCTTGAACAACATGTTACCGATAACTATACGTTCGCCGCGTTTCGGCAAATGCCCGATCGCATGAACGACCAGTCCACCCATGGTATCGAATTCATCGTCGGACAGGTCCTTGCCGAAGTACTCGTTGAAATCCTCGATCGGGGTCAGCGCCTTGACGGTGTAATGCATTTCGCTGTGCTTGCGAATGGTGTCGTCTTCCTCGACATCATGCTCGTCCTCGATCTCGCCGACGATTTGTTCAAGCACATCTTCGATAGTCACCATGCCGGCGACGCTGCCATACTCGTCCACCACAATGGCCATGTGATTACGGCTGGAACGAAATTCCTTGAGCAGCACATTCAGGCGTTTGCTCTCGGGCACGAAGATCGCGGGTCGTAAAATATCCCTGACATTAAAACGGCTGTCGGTACGCTCGAACGCATACAGCAACAGGTCTTTTGCCAGCAGAATGCCGACCACTTCATTACGATTTTCACCGAGAACCGGAAAGCGCGAGTGCCCGGATTCGACAACGGTGCGCAACAGCACGTCGGTACTCGCATCGCGCTCGAGACTGACCACCTGTGAGCGCGGAATCATGATATCGCGGACCTGCATATCGTCGACCTGCAGCACGCCCTCGAGCATGGCGAGCGCGTCGGCGTCGTACAGGTTGCGTTGCTGGGCAGTCCGTAGCAGCTCGATCAGCTGCTCGTTGGTGGCGGGCTCCCGCGCAAATATCCGTGCCAGTCTGGCTAATCTGGACGGCCGCGCGGGGCCGCTGGTAGGTCGATCTTTATTCATTAAATATTAGTCAGTTACGTGATATTCATAAACGATACATCACTTGACTGTCTGTCCTCTTCGGCGTCCTTGTGCTCACTATATCGGTAAGTGCGGCCATATTACCACCTTGCCGCATGTGCCCGATTCGTATCAGGCCATCTCCCGGTACGGATCGGCAAAGCCAAGATCGCCCAGCAAACGGACCTCGACAGACTCCATGCGCTGCGCTTCATCGTCCGAGTCGTGCTCGTAACCCAGCAGGTGGAGTACGCCATGGATAACCAGGTGCGCCCAGTGCGCATCCGGCTCCTTGTTCTGCAGAACGCATTCGCTCATTACAACCGGCGCACAAATGACAATGTCGCCGATCATGGCCGATTCGACTTCCGGCGGCATCTCGCTACTGAATGAAAGAACATTGGTGGGGCCATCCTTGCCACGGTACTGACGATTAAGCGCCGTCATCTCCGCCTCGTCGACAATCCGGATGACCAGTTCGACCGGTGCCGCCTGCGACTTCAACACACTGGCTGCCCAGCGGCGGATGCTGTCTGCATCGGGCATCGTGTCTGTCGAAACAGCATACTGTACATCGATATCTATACCGGCTTGATTCATGTTCCGCTCTCGTAACTTTCGTAGGCGGAAATGATGCGTTGCACCAGCGGGTGACGCACCACGTCCTGGGAAGAGAAAAAGGTAAAGCTGATGCCCTGACTGTCTTTCAGAACATCGATAACCTGGCGCAGGCCGGAATCGGTCTGGCGCGGCAAATCGATCTGCGTGATGTCGCCGGTAACAACCGCTGTTGAACCGAAACCGATTCGTGTCAGAAACATCTTCATCTGCTCGACAGTCGTATTCTGCCCTTCGTCCAGAATGATAAATGAATCATTCAGACTGCGACCACGCATGAATGCCAGTGGCGCCACCTCGATCACATTGCGTTCAATCAGGCGTGCCACCCGGTCAAGGCCGAGCATTTCGTACAGGGCGTCGTACAGCGGCCGCAGGTAGGGATCCACTTTTTGCGTCAAATCGCCGGGCAGGAACCCCAGCCGCTCGCCGGCCTCGACCGCCGGGCGTACCAGCACCAGCCGGCTGACTTTTTCCTGCTCCAGCGCCTGCACCGCGCAGGCCACGGCCAGGTAGGTTTTGCCGGTACCGGCCGGACCAATCCCGAAGTTGAGATCGTTGGCAAGAATATTCTGCAGGTAATGTTTCTGGTTCGGACCGCGCGGGTTGATGGTTGCGCCGGGCGTCCTGATGGTCACGTAACCGCCCGCACTGCCAGCGGCACTGTCCGGGACCGTGCTGCCTGCCTCCTGCAGGTAGAGATGAATTTTTTCCGGCGTCAGGGGGCCGTTTTCCGTTTCCTCGTACAGGCCGGCAAGAACCTGCTCGGCCCGCGCCACGGCCGGTACATCGCCGATAATACGAAACTGGTTGCCACGCGAGTTTATTTCAACACCGAGTCGCTGCTCGAGCTGGTGCAGGTGGACGTCGAACTGGCCACACAGATCGGCCAGGCGATCATTGTCTTCGGGTTCGAGCGTAATATCGATGGATTGTATGTGGCTGCTCAAGATGCTCTCAACTGCGCTGCACTGTCCGCCGCGACCAGCTCACCGCGCAGCGAATTCGGCAGCGCCTCGGTGATGCGGATGTCGACGAACTGTCCGACCAGGTCCGGCGCGGCATCGAAATTGACCACCCGGTTGTTTTCCGTACGTCCACTCAGCTGGTCGGCACGCTTGCGTGACGGTTTCTCGACCAGCACGCGCTGTATACTGCCGACCATTGAGGCGCTGATGTCTGCCGCCATTTCGGTAATGCGGGCCTGCAGGCGCGCCAGGCGCTGTTTCTTCACTGTCATCGGCACATCATCCGGCAGGCTGGCGGCCGGCGTACCCGGGCGCTGGCTGTAAACAAAACTGAACGAGTGATCGAAACCGATACGCTCAACCAGCGCCATGGTCTGCTCGAAGTCAGCATCCGTCTCGCCCGGAAAACCGATAATGAAATCGGAAGACAGGCTGATACCCGGACGCGCCTCACGCAGGCGACGAATAATGGAAATGTATTCCAGCGCGGTGTGGTTGCGCTTCATCATGGCCAGCACGCGATCGGAACCCGACTGCACCGGCAGGTGCAGATGCCCGACCAGCTCGGGTACTTCCGCATAGGCCTGGATCAGGCTGTCGCTCATTTCCAGCGGATGTGACGTGGTGTAACGGATACGGTCAATACCCTCGATTGCGGCGATGTAATTAATCAGCAGTGCCAGGTCCGCGATCTCGCCATCGTGCATCGCGCCGCGATAGGCATTGACGTTCTGTCCCAGCAACGTCACCTCGCGCACACCCTGTTCCGCCAGCGCCGCCACTTCCGCAATAAGATCATCGAACGGGCGGCTGACTTCTTCGCCGCGCGTGTACGGCACCACGCAAAAACTGCAGTACTTGCTGCAGCCTTCCATGATGGATACGAAGGCGGTCACGCCGTCGGCGACCGGCGCCGGCATGCAATCGAATTTCTCGATTTCGGGAAAGGTGATATCGATAACCGGCCGGTGTTCCCGACGGGCATCATCGAGCATCGCCGGCAGGCGGTGCAGCGTCTGCGGACCGAACACGATGTCCACGTAAGGGGCGCGGCCACGGATGGCCTCGCCTTCCTGGCTGGCCACGCACCCGCCCACGCCGATCACCACGCCCGGACGCGCGTCCTTGAGTTCCTTCCAGCGACCCAGTTCGGAAAACACCTTCTCCTGCGCCTTTTCGCGAATCGAGCAGGTATTGAGCAGCAACACATCGGCCAGCGCCGGATCCTGCGTCACCTCGAGGCCGTGCGAATCCACCAGCACGTCCGCCATCTTCGCGGAATCGTACTCATTCATCTGGCAGCCGTGGGTTTTGATATAAAGTTTGCCGGTCATGTACTTACTATACAAGGAGGCGCAGCCCGGAAGAAGGCCACAGGCCGTAATCCTGGGCTATGGGGGGGATAAAACCCCTGCCCCGGATTCCGTTTCACTCCATCCAGGCTACAGCGGGCGTAGCCCGGATAAAGGCCACAGGCCGTAATCCGGGGGTTGGGCGGGGTACAAACCCCTGCCCCGGATTCCGTTTCACTCCATCCAGGCTACAGTGGGCGTAGCCCGGATAAAGGCCGCAGGCCGTAATCCGGGGTTGGGCGGGGCACAAACCCCTGCCCCGGATTCCGTTTCACTCCATCCAGGCTACAGCGGGCGTAGCCCGGATGAAGGCCACGGGCCGTAATCCGGGGGTTGGGCGGGGTACAAACCCCTGCC
>JAOULY010000139.1 GCA_029881775.1 Gammaproteobacteria bacterium | reverse complement strand
GGTTATGCGCCTTACGGTTATGCCCCGGTTGTTGCTCCGGTTGCCCCGGTTGCCCCGGTTGCTCCGGTTGCCAAGTAATTTAATTACTTAGCCAGAAAAGCGAGAGGGGCAGCCTTAACGGGTTGCCCCTTTTTTTGTTTGACAGCTGTAGGAGCGGACGCTGTCCGCGAACAGACCGGTATACATATTCGCGCATGCCTGCGCTCCTACGGCGTGGTTTCGGGCTGTAGGAGCGGACGCTGTCCGCGAACAGACCGGTATACATATTCGCGCATCCCTGAGCTCCTACGGTGTGGCTTCGGGCTGTAGGAGCGGACGCTGTCCGCGAACATGCTTGCGTCATGCCGGTTTATTCGCGTATGCCTGCGCTCCTGCACGGGAATTATCAGAGCGTAGGAGCGCCTTGCAGGCGCGATATTTTCTTAATAAATTTGAATCATTGAAGGTGATGCCATGAAAAAAGGACTGATTGCGGTTTTACTGCTTGCACTGGGAATGCTGTCGTTGCCGGCGCGGGCGGATGTCGTACTGCTGATTCACGGTTACCTGGCCGGCGCGCGTGGCTGGGATGAAAGTGGTATCAGCGGTGCCCTGCAGCGGCATGACTGGCAGCGCGCCGGTGTTTACCTGGCGGGTCCGGCCGGTGTGCAGCTGATCCCGGCACCCGGCAAGATGGCGGCGAACAAGTTCTATGCGGCGGACCTTCCCTCACAGGCACCGATACTGGTACAGGTCTACCAGTTGAACCAGATTCTCCATGCCATCGGTAACGATCACCCGGGCGAGTCGGTGGTGCTGGTCGGTCATTCGGCCGGCGGCATCGTGGCCCGTACGGCACTGGTGAGCGGGAATGGCGCCAATGTGAAGGCGCTGATTACCATCGCCAGTCCGCACCTCGGTACCGTGCGTGCCGAGCAGGCGCTGGATGCCACCGATATTCCGTTCCCGCTGTCGATCATGGCGGATGTATTTGCCGGCGAGACCTATGACATTGCACGCCGCTCGCGCAGCCTGTATGTCGATCTGGTCCGTCCGCGTCCCGGTACGCTGCTGTTCTGGCTGAATGCCCAGCCGCATCCTGATATTGACTATTTCTCCATCGTGCGCGGCGTTGATGCCCTGGGTTGGGGTGACGTGATCGTGCCGGCCTACAGCCAGGACATGAACAACATCCCAGCGCTGCGCGGGCGTGCCTCGCTGGTGACGGTGGCGGCCCGCCACGGACTGGCGCCTCAGGATGGCAGTGTTATTGCGAACCTGATCGCAGGCCTCTGATTCATAAATGTTAATTCGCCGGGCGCCAGTGGCGCCCGGCACCCCCGGGCAGTCTTGTCCGGATCCTTGTTGCGGCAGTAATCCGGCCGCTGTCCGCGCACATATTCACGCGCATATCTTATTAAGTTGATTCGTTTTCTGCCGCTACAAAGTCGGTACACATTGCTAGCGGAAGAATAATGCCTAGATCGACTATCAGGGATATCTGGAAGCGGGAACATTTGGGACTGACCATGATCATCGCCTCACTCGTGGTGATCATGGTGACACTGTTTCTGCTGTTCAGTAACCAGCAGAACGAACGGATCAATCATAATCGTGAGCAGGGCACCAGTCTTGCCCGCCTGATATCGCGTATTCCCTTCGAACAACTGGTCGCCGGATCGGGCCAGTCCGGCGCCCTGTCTGTCCTGCAGCATTCCAGTACCGATTCAGGCTTCGCCTATGTTGCCATTGTTAATCCGCAGGGTGTGCCGCTGACCGAAGTCACCGCGCCGGGCGTGCTCGTGCCGGGTGGCCAGTTACCGGTCAGTCCGGCGTCGTGGCTGGGTGAGCGGGACCTGCAGCTGCCGGGCGACCAGGGCACGGTCACCGAATTCTATGCGCCGCTGCTTGAGCAGGGCGAGATCGCCGGCTATGTCAGGCTCGGCTACCTGCAGCCGGGATTCGGCCTGACGGCCAGTCAACTGCCGCTGTTTGCCAGTTTCGCGCTGCCGATTTTTCTGCTGACGCCGCTGTTTTATTTCCTGCTGCGCCGCGAGGTCCGCCCGTTTCGCGAGGCCACCGAAAAGCTGGACAGGATCGTCGGCCAGTCCGGTGCACTCGGCCAGGTGGAGTTGACCCCCAGCGACGAGATGCAGGGTTTCATTGATCGTTTTAACCGTTTTATGGGCGTGGTGCAGCACCGCATCGGCGAGCTGGAGGCCAACCGCAGTGAGCTGGAAACATCCACCCGGTTGCTCGGCTACAAACGCGCGCGCATCGAGTCCGCGCTGCAGTCATTCCCCGAGGCCATTATCGTGCTTGACGAGAGTGGCGTGGTCAGCCTGGCCAACTCACGCCTGGAAAACATGGTGGGTGTCACGCTCGACCGGATCATCGGCCACAAGCCGTCGGAATGGTGCAGCAACACCGATGTCGTGGCATTCCTCTCCGCCTGCATGCCGAGCGGTATGCGTGGCCTGCGCACGGATACATTCGAATATGTTCCATCCACGCGTTCCGGCCGCACCATTCGTATCGAGCCATATCCGCTGTTCTCCCCTCGCGATGTCAATGAAGTGCTGGGCACGCTGGTTATCTTCAGGGATGTAACCGCCGAGAAGCTGGCACGCAGCAGCAGCGGCGAATTTGTCGCACACCTGTCGCACGAGCTGAAAACCCCGCTCAATGTGCTGGCGATGTACAGCGAGACCCTGCTGGGCGACGACATGCAGGACGAGGCGCTCAGGATCGAGGCGGCCAACGTTATTCACGACGAGGTCGAACGCCTCGCCATGTTGATCAGCAATATGCTGAGTATCACCAAGATCGAGATGGGCAGCCTGAGTATTGAGCGCAAGCGTGTGAAGTTGCGCGACCTGCTGCAGGATGCCTTCGATTCCTGCACGCGTTCGGGCAAGGACAAGAACCTCAAATTCAGTCTCGACCTGCCAATGGAAATCAGCCCGGTGGCCCTCGACAAGAACCTGATGCGGGTAGCGATCAACAACCTGCTGACCAATGCCATCAAGTACAGCAATCCGGGCGGTGCAGTGTCCATGTCGGTTGAAGAAACCGAACAGACAGTGCGTGTATCGGTCAGGGACAACGGTGTGGGTATTTCACCTGAGGACCAGGAAAGAATATTCGACAAGTTCTTCCGCTCGGAAGATGACAATGTGCGGCAGCGCTCGGGACATGGTCTCGGTTTGTCGCTGGCGCGTGAAATTATCCAGTTACATCATGGCACGTTGAGCGTAAACAGTACGCCGGGCGAAGGCAGCGAATTTATAGTCGAGTTCAGCAAGGAAGCTAATCTACTCAAGCAGGCGGTATGACATGAAGCATATTTTATTGGTTGATGATGAGCCACACGTGATTCGCATTATGCGCCTCGCGCTGGAGAAAGCGGGCTATCGTGTGGGCCAGGCGGCGAACGGGTTGCAGGCGCTGGATTATCTCAAGGACTACAGTCCGGATGTGATGATCACAGATATCGATATGCCGCGCATGACCGGCCGGGAGTTGTGCGAGGAAATCGTCAAGCGCATGCCGCACCGGTCTTTCCGTATTTTTGTGCTCACGTCACGTGCCGAGGATGAACACCGTGAGTGGACGGCTGCCATCGACAACGTCGGATTCATGGAAAAGCCGATCAGCATACGGCGACTGCTGTCTGCGCTGGATGAGCATTTTTCCTCAAGCGCAACGAAGGGGGGGAAGTTATGTCAGTCAGCCCGCTAGCTTCGATGGATTACAGCCGGTACTTCGTGCTGTTGCGTGAAGGGTTGCCGGTGCCGGCGGTTTTTCTCGTCCGGGATATCGTCGGTAATACCCTTGCGGAAAGTACCGGGGAAGGGACGGCTGCTGCAGACGCCTGTGGCAGTGCCTGTCTGAACTGTCCGAAGACGACCGCCCCGGTTGACCGAACCCTGCAGGTCGGGCAGGGTGCGGACCGCATTTGTTATTCAGCACCGATCTATTCGAGCGCTGATGAATTTACCGGCACACTGTCCGTCGTTATTACGTCCGAACTGGCATCGGTGGCCGGACTGTCGGTTTGCCAGATAGAGAGGCTGCTCGGTTCGATTGTCAACCTGATCGAGAAGGAGCTGCGGCTGACGGTTGAACTGGATGCCATGGCCCGGGAACTTGCCGGGCGCTACGAAGAACTGAACCTTGTCTACGAGAACAGTAAAGACGAGGCCGATTCAGACGTGGATTCGGAGACGCATAACCGCCTGGTCGCAGACTATGTTGATTATCTGGGCGTCGATATGGTCGCCATCGTGTTTCCCCGGGAGGACAGGATCTTCTGTGCAACCGGCAAGGAAGATCCGATAGAGGAGCCGTATGAGATGGTGCGGCTGGTGACTGAAAAATACCTTCCCGTCGCCATGGAGGGGGATGGTTTTCTGCTGATTAATGATTTCAATGACAAGTCGGCGTTGAAGCTTGGCCTGGATATCCCCTACAAGGTGGCCGCCACGCCGGTGCTGAATAATCGCGGTGAGGTCGAAGGCATGCTGATATGTGTCAACCACCTGTACCGTACGGATTTCTATAACAGTGACAAGAACCTGCTGGCCGTGATGGCAAAGAAGGTCGCCAAGGTCCTGCATGCGAATTACGATGCGTTGACCGGCCTGTATAACCAGTCGATTTTCGACCGTGTACTGGCGCGCGCGCTGGAAACGGCATCCGGGCAAGGACAGTTTCATTGCCTGCTTAATATCGATCTTGGCAATGTGCGCGTCATCAATGATGCGCATGGCCGGAGTGCGGGTGATGCCGCCATTCGTCATGTGGCGCGCCTGGTCAAGAGCAAGTTGCGCAATACCGACACGGTGGCGTACCTGGGTGAAGGGCATTACGGCGTGTTACTGGAACGCTGTGAAGTTAACAAGGGACAACAGGTTGCAGAAAACCTGCGCAACCTGGTTGCGGACAATCCGCTGGTCATTGACGACATGCGAATTGACCTGGATATCTCGCTGGGGCTGGCCCTGATAGAACCGCATTCGGATTCGCTGGACTCCGTGGTGGAGGCCGCCGAGATTGCGCGACAATCCGCCAAGCAGCTTGGGCATGGTCAGATACAGTTGTTTCGCCAGAATGATAGTGGCCTGATGGATCACAAGCAGCGGCTGCAGTGGGTGTCGCGTATCCGCCAGGCCATGCGTGATAACTGTTTCCGTGTGTATTGCCAGACGATTGCGCCGGTTCGGCCGACCAGTGAACAGTATCACTTCGAGATCCTGTTGCGCTTGCTGGACGATGATGGTGACGTAGTCAGTCCGGCCGAGTTCCTGCCGCCGGCGGAACAGTTCAACCTGATGCCTATGCTGGATCGCTGGGTGATCGACAGTACGTTTTCAATTCTGTCCGAGGCCGCTTACTGCCAGACGCCCGGTGAAGGCATGGTCTCGATCAATCTTTCCGGCCAGTCACTGAGTGACTGGGAACTGCCCGATTATATTGCGCGCAAGCTGGACGAATACGATATCAGTCCGGAAAGCACCTGTTTCGAGATAACCGAAACCGTGGCCTTCCGCGATTCCGAGCAGGCCGTGCAGTGTATGCATGCCATCAAGGCGCTTGGCTGTTGCCTGTCGCTGGATGATTTCGGCACCGGGCTGAGTTCGTTCACATATCTGAAAGACCTGCCGGTCGATTTCCTTAAGATAGACGGTTCGTTTGTGCGCAATATCCTGTCGGACAAGGTTTCACATGCGATGGTCGCATCTGTCAACCAGATCGGGCATGTCATGGGACTGAAGACGGTTGCCGAGTTCGTCGAGAACGAGCCGCTTATAGAACGCCTGACGGAAATGGAAGTCGATTACCTGCAGGGTTACGCCATCGCCAGGCCGGTGCCGCTGGATGAATATCTCGATGAGCTCGATGCGAACGTGCCACTCAGTTCAGGCAAGGCTTCCTGATAGCGGTTCGGCATGAAGCTGACCCTGCGCACTGCCCGTAACCAACGACTCCCGCTGATATTGCGGGAGTTGTCGTTGTTTGTATGGCGAAA
>JAOULY010000138.1 GCA_029881775.1 Gammaproteobacteria bacterium | reverse complement strand
CCTGCTGACCGCGGAACAGGTACCGGCCAGCCTGGTGCCGGCGGCAGATATCGCACGCTACATGCAAACAGAAGATGTCGGGGAAACGATAAAGCTGAACGAAATTCCTGCCAGGCGACAGGATGTGGCTGAAATCGATTTCCAGGCAACACTGCAGGAAGCCCTGGAAAAACTGAATAATTCCGATGCGGAGGCCCTGTATGTTACCCGCAGAACGATACCCGGAATAAGCCGCATTTACGGCATCATCACGCGCAACGACATCGATCAGTACTACACGGTTCAATAACCGGCGCGCAGGCCTTCCCGTCTTGCTTCATAACATCTGCAATGTCGGGAAGGCCTGCGCGCGGACTATTGCAGCATCAGTCTTTCAGTACGAAAGTGACCTTCATATTGACCCGAAACTCAACAATCTCGTTATCCTTGACAACAACACTCTGCTCCTGCACCCACGCCCCCTTTACGTTTTCGAGGGTCTTGCTGGAACGCTTGATACCCTTGCGTACGGCATCCTCAAAAGACTTGCTTGATGAAGCGGTAATTTCCGTAACCCTTGCTACTGACATATCAACTCTCCTCTACGTTTAATACAAGCCGGTGCCGGCGATCACGAACGCGAAAGTCTCAGAAACTCGGAACGGGTACGATCATCCTTGCGGAACGAACCGAGCATCATCGATGTAGTCATCGACGAGTTCTGCTTTTCGACGCCGCGCATCATCATGCACAGGTGTTTTGCTTCGATAATCACGCCAACGCCGGACGGCTGAATGATATCCATCAGGCTGTCAGCGATCTGCTTGGTGAGGTTTTCCTGTATCTGCAGGCGTCTCGCGAACATGTCGACGATACGTGCAATCTTGGACAGCCCGATTACCTTGCCGGTAGGCAGGTAGGCGACATGACACTTGCCGATGAACGGCAGCAGGTGATGCTCGCACAGGGAATACACCTCGATGTCCTTGACCAGTATCATCTCGTCATTATCGGACTCGAAAATTGCATTGTTGACGACTTCATCCAGTGACTGGCCGTAACCGCGCGTCAGGTACTGCATCGCGCGGGCAGCCCGGCCGGGCGTATCCAGCAGGCCATCACGGTCCGGGTCTTCACCGATATTCCTGATGATTTTTTTGTAATATGAATCGAGCTCGTTACTCATTCAATTCTCCCTTGTTCGCAGGCACTCCGACCAGAAAACCTTACGGTCATACCCGGGCATCATCAAGGACGGAACCATCCTTGCCTGCATCCGTTACTGCGCAATATGCCTGCACCACCACATCTACATCGATTCTTTGCTGGCAGCAGGTTATGCGACACGGGGACGGGTGTTCCTGCCGCTAACCACCGGCCCAGTATAGCACCGCCCCGTTTGCGGCCCGTGGCTGCATGCTATTTGTACAACTCGCCATTCCGCCGGATCCAGCCGCCGGCCTGCGAGCCATCCGGGTCATGGTGCGTCCAGTGAATTACACCGCCACGGTCATTCCATTCATAACGGCCGCGCAGGTCGACGGTATCGCCCTGGCTAAGCGGCACGCGGTTGGCAAGATCGATATTGTGCGCAACCAGCACCGTGTGGCCACCACCAACTTCGAGAATAAAACGCTGGTGTCTCGAACCTTCGTTATCGTCTGACAGAATACGTGTCACACGCCCCTGTGTTTCCAGCCATACACGCGAACGTTTGGCGTCATAGGCGGCCTTGACGACATTATCCGCATGCTCCGCGGAGTCCGGAACGGGTAATACTGTATCTTGTGGATAAAAATACTGGTAGGCGACCAGGCCGACAATGACCAGCAGGGTTAACCAGATATTTCCGGAACGTTTGATTCTCATATCATCATCACTTCAGCAGCGACCCCAGGATGCCGCGTGCAATCTTTCTGCCCAGCGAACTGCCCACGGACCGTACGACGCTTTTTACCATGGTCTCCATCACGCCCTGGCGATTACTGCGGCGTGGCTCTGCCACCTTTTTCTCGCGTTCCTTCTCTGTCGCCATCTTTTCTTCAGCATCGGCGGCCTTTTCGGCCCGCTCCTTGAGCATCTCGTAAGCCGAATGCGCATCGACGCTCTTGTCATAGCGTCGACCCAGGGAACTCTCCTCGATGACCGCGTTACGTTCTGCAACCGTCGCCGGACCCAGCCGGGATGCCGGCGGGCGCACCAGGGTTCGCTCGACGATTCCCGGCGTACCCTTGCCACCCAGCGTTGAAACCAGCGCCTCGCCGACACCGAGCTCCTTGATTGCATCGACGGCACTGAACGCGGGATTGGCACGGAAAGTACTGGCTGCCGCCCGCACCGCCTTTTGATCACGCGGCGTGAAGGCACGCAGTGCGTGCTGCACGCGGTTACCCAGCTGGCTGAGTACTGTGTCGGGTATATCCAGCGGATTCTGCGTTACAAAATAAACGCCAACACCTTTTGAACGAATCAGGCGCACCACCTGTTCAACCTTCTCCAGCAGGGCTTTCGGCGCACCCGTGAACAGCAGGTGCGCTTCATCAAAAAAGAATACCAGCCGTGGCTTGTCTGGATCGCCCACTTCCGGCAATTCCTCGAATAATTCGGCCAGCAGCCACAACAGGAAGACCGCGTACAACTTGGGCGTCTGCATCAGCTTGTCGGCAGCGAGAATATTGATGTTGCCGTAGCCCTTGTTACCGGTGCGCATGAAATCGAAAATATCCAGTGCGGGCTCGCCGAGAAACTGCTCGGCGCCCTCCTCTTCCAGCACCAGCAGGCGGCGCTGTATAGCACCAATAGAGGCAGCGGAGATATTGCCGTATTCGAGGCGCAGTTCCTTTGCATTCTCACCGGCAAACACCAGCAGGGCCCTGAGGTCCTTAAGATCCAGCAACAGCAAGCCCTGGTCATCGGCCATCTTGAACACGGCATACATGATGCCTTCCTGTGTGTCATTCAGGTCCAGCATGCGTGACAGCAGCAATGGCCCGAGCTCCGACACGGTCGTCCTGACACGGTGTCCCTGTTCGCCGAACAGGTCCCAGAAAACAACCGGAAAACTTTCAAAGGCATAATCATCGAGACCGATTGTTTCAGCCCTTTGTGCAAGTTTCGGGTGCTCCTTGCCCGGCTGTGATATGCCAGACAGGTCGCCTTTTACATCGGCCATGAACACCGGCACACCCATGCGCGAAAATCCTTCCGCCAGAATCTGCAGTGAAACTGTCTTGCCGGTACCTGTCGCGCCGGCAATCAGGCCATGACGGTTGGCCAGTTGCGGCAGCAGGTACACCGGATTGTCACCCTTGCCAATGAAAATGCCGTTGTCATCACTCATGTCTCAATGGTTCCTTTTATGCATTCAGGCCGTGGCCGGTCCGCCTGGGAGATTCGCCAGCCGGTCGATAATGCGCGCATACTCACTGCCGAGTTGCTTTAATTCTTCGATCTGCATGATTGAAGCCGGATGACCCGATCGACTGATATCCCGCTGCACCTGTTTCATCCGTGATACAACACGCTCCAGGTCCTGCTCGGCCTCGCCCATAATGCGCAGATAATCTTCCATTAAAGCGCTTCCCGAAGTCGGGTCGCGGCGTCTTCCGGACTGACCGTGGTAATAAACAATCCTGACCCCAGTTCAAAACCGCTCGGGATCGAGGTACGCGGGCATATTTCCATATGCCAGTGGTAACTCTCGTCGCAACCACTGGACTCCTCGCAACGCGGTACGGTGTGAAAATAGTAATTGTACTGGGCACCGCCCAGGACTGTGTCGAGACGTTGCATGGTGCGCTTCAGCACCCTTGAGAAATCCGCGATATCTTCCGGCGTGATCTTTGTGAAATCACTTTGATGCTCAAGCGGCAGAATGTGAACCTCCCACTCGTATCGACTGGCAAACGGCTTGATGGCGATGAAACGCTCACCACGTTCAACAACATACTGGCCGACATCGATCTTGCGCCTGACCTCGCCTGACTCGCGGCTGTAGATGGTGGCCTCGAAAGTCAGCGCCTCATCGATGAGACTGCAAAAAACACACTGATGATGTTTGCGGAAATACGCCTGGCTGCTGATGACCTCGTTATAGACATTTTCCGGAACGATCGGCATGGCGATCAACTGACTGTGCGTGTGCTTGATGCTGGCACCGGCAGCGCTGCCGAAATTCTTGAACACAAGCACGTACTTCAGTCGCTCGTCCGAATTGAACAGCTCTTCCATGCGGTTGCGATAGACGGCAATGAGCATCTCGAGGTGCTCATGTGACATCTCGTACACTTCCATGCCGTGATTGTGGTGGTCGATTATCACTTCATGGTGGCCATACCCGTCCATCACCTGCTGCATACCAAAACTGATATTTTTCTGGTCGCTATCGGTACCCAGAACCGGAAACAGATTACGCACAACGCGAATCTCCCAGTTTTCCTCGTCCGGCATAGCGGTAATCGTCGGCGGCGTCTTGTCTTCGTTACCCTTGCAGAACGGGCAGGTCTCGACATGTGCCCGGCTGTCATGCGGAATGCGCTCTTCTTCCTGCCGCGGCCGCAGCCCACGCGCCGACGCGACCAGCACGGATTCGGAGGGTGTAATCGGATTTATACGTATTTCCCTTACCGTTTTTTCATCAATCACGCTGTTATTTCCCTTTCATATGGCCCGTATCATGCAGTTTCCGACCGATATTCTATAGTAGACCCTGACCAATTAATTCCCCAAATTGTAATAAATTACCAACTCGCACAGCCGGCACTTGAACATCTCGTTTACGCATTGTTTAATCACCGGGATACCGGGTTTTTCACCGCCAGTCGCCAGTACCCGTTACCGGCAACAATACCACCAACGAGGAGCCATAGATGAGCTACAAAATCGAAGAAATAGAAGGTATCGGCCCTGCTTTTGCAGAGAAGCTGTCAGCCGCGGGCATCAAGACGACCAATAACCTGCTGAAACTCTGCTGCGACGCCAAGGGCCGCAAGGCCACTGCTGAAAAAACGGGGGTTAGCGAAGGCCAGTTGCTCAAGTGGGTAAACATGGCTGACCTGATGCGCATATCGGGCGTCGGTTCGGAATTCTCGGAATTACTGGAAGCGGCCGGCGTCGATACCGTCAAGGAACTGCGTAACCGTAACGCCGAGAACCTTGCCGCGAAGATGAAGGAAGTCAACACAGCAAAGAAGCTGACCCGTACCGTGCCATCCGAAAAAACCGTTTCCGGCTGGGTTGAACAGGCGAAGTCACTCGACCCGCTTATCACCCACTAGATCACGTTCCCGGGCCGGGGCCGAAGCAGGTCCCGGCTCGTTCTGTTTGGATTCTTCCTTGCGCACACTGCGAGGCAATATCAGCTTGCGCATTCTGCGCCGCCCCAGGTAATCACTGACGCTACCCGCCAGCATTGCGAACAATGCACCACCCAGCAATGACAGCACGATGTAGTGCTGCTTCCAGATAAAGATAAATGCAAAATCAGCGTAACCGGCCTTCAGCATGTCGAATGCATGCTGGAAATTTCCCAGCAGCTCATCGCTACGCTCCGGGAAACTGAATTGAACCGGGCCCGGCTTGTCCATCATGAACCAGGCCACCCATCCACACAAAAAAACAACAAACGCGCTACGTAACATTGTCAAACTGCCCCGTTAAAAAAGGCGGACCGGCATACGCCGGCCCGCCTCTATACGGCAAAAAATCCGGAACCTTACTGGCCCATCATTTTACCGGCATCATCCATGGCGCCTGCAGCAGCATCCGTGGCAGCATCCGTGGCAGCAGTTTCCGCCTCGTCAGCTGTAGCATCGGCAATTCCCTCGGCAGCGTCGTGGATCGCTTCCTTGGCAGCATCGACAGCATCGGAAGCCATGTCACTGGCACCATCAACCACGTCGCTGGTGGTGTCCGAAACAGCATCTGCCGCATCGGAAGCCATGTCACCGGCACTCTCAACCACGTCGCTGGTGGTATCAGAAACGGCATCTGCCGCATCGTTGGCCATTTCTTTAGTTGTGTCCACTGCCTTGTCCAGCATGGACTCTTCACCAGTGGCCATATCACTCTTGTCGCCGC
>JAOULY010000137.1 GCA_029881775.1 Gammaproteobacteria bacterium | reverse complement strand
TCATCGATAGTCGACGACAGTATCGATTTTCTCGCCTTTGTTGGTGAATGCGTACTGGCGCTGCTGACAGCAATCCGTCATCCGGGCCGTATCCGCTGGCGCGAGCTGCTTGACGATATTTACCATACCGGGGTCAATGCGCTGCCGATTGTCGGCCTGCTGTCATTCCTGATGGGCGTCGTGATTGCCTACCAGGGCGCGGTGCAGCTGAAAACCTATGGCGCCAATATCTATGTTGCCGACCTGGTTGGCTATTCGATGTTGCGTGAACTGGCGCCCCTGCTGACCGCCATACTGATTTGCGGGCGTACCGGGTCTGCCTATGCCGCGAAGATCGGTACCATGAAAGTCAGGGAAGAAATCGCTGCACTGCAAACCATTGGCGTGCCACCGATCGAGCTGCTGGTATTACCCAAGTTGTTTGCACTGATCATCGTCATGCCGTTGTTGTCTGTGTACGCGGATATCCTGTCCGTGTTCGGCGGCATGGTCATGGCCAATGCGCAACTCGGTATCGGATTCAATGCTTTCCTGGAACGACTCGAGGAGGCGATCACCATTTCCACATTTATGATTGGTATCAGCAAGGCGCCGGTATTCGCGGCAATTATCGCCATTGTCGGTTGTTACCAGGGCTTCAAGGTTGAAGGTAGCGCGGAAAGCGTGGGTCGCCACACCACCATCAGCGTCGTGCAGTCCATATTTATGGTCATCATCGTTGATGCCATGTTCTCCATCCTGTTCAGTATGCTGGGGATCTGACAGCCATGTTGACGGAACCCGCGCTGACCGCGTCGCCGGAAGATAAAGCCGGCCACGAAGTTATTATTCGCATGCGCGGTGTCAGGACTGTTTTCGGCACGCGCGTCATTCATAACGGGGTTGACCTCGATGTCTACCGGGGCGAGGTGCTGGCGCTGGTTGGCGGCAGCGGCAGCGGCAAGAGCACCCTGATGCGGGAAATGATCATGCTGCATTCGCCGGACGGCGGCTCGGTGAAGCTGTTCGATACGGAGCTGGTCGGCATCGGCGCGCGCGAGGCGCAGCGCCTGCGTCGGCGGCTGGGTGTCCTGTTTCAGCAGGGGGCATTGTTCAGTGGCATGACGGTATTGCAGAATACCGGCATGCCACTGCGTGAACACACCCGCCTCGATGATGTCATGATCGACGCACTGGCGCGTGTGAAAATCGCCCAGGCGGGCCTGCCACCGGAAGCGGCCGGGCTGCTGCCGAGCGAGCTCAGCGGCGGCATGATCAAGCGCGCCGCGCTGGCGCGCGCCATGGCGCTGGACCCGGAGATCCTGTTTCTTGACGAGCCAACCTCCGGCCTGGATCCGACCAGTGCCGGCGCGTTCGATGAGCTGGTGCTGCAATTAAAAGACATGCTGGGTTTGACGGTACTCATGGTCACGCACGACCTGGATACCCTGTGGCGGGTGGCCGACCGTGTCGCCGTGCTGGGAGATGGTAAACTGCAGGGCGTCGACACCATGGATGCACTGGCAAAGTCCACGCAGCCGCATATCCAGGAATACTTCAAAGGTCCGCGCGCACGGCGTGCACGGGAGCAGTAATGGCAAACAGGTTCAATTACGCGCTGGTCGGTCTGTTTGTGCTGGTGTTCGGCGCAGCCTGGCTGGCGATAAGTCTGTGGCTGACGCTGGGCGATTACGCAACACAGTACACCACCTATCGTGTATACATTGATGAGTCCGTGTCAGGCTTGTACAGGGATGCGCCGGTCAAATATCGCGGGGTGGATGTCGGCAAGGTTGTCGGGATCGATCTGAACCCGGCAGTGCCGGACCAGGTGCAGCTGACGCTCGAGCTGGTGTCCACAACGCCGATTCACGAAGATACCGTCGCCGAACTGGCGGTACAGGGGCTGACCGGTATCGCCTTCCTCGAACTCAAGGGTGGTACGCTGGAAACGCCGATCCTGACGGCGAAGCAAGGCCAGGAATACCCGGTTATTCCCTCGGCACCCTCGTTCTTTGCACGACTCGACATGTCCGGCTCCGAGCTGATCGCGAATGTCAATGCGCTGGCCAATAATCTCGCGCATCTGCTCGACGCGGACGGCCGTCGCTCGCTGAAAGAGATACTGGCGAATATCAATACCATTACCGCGGCCATTGCGCGCAGGGACACCGAACTGGAACAGTCGATTGTCAATGCTTCGCGCATGCTTGAGAACAGCGCGGATGCCTCGGAAAAGCTTGCGCCGTTGCTGGTACAGATCGACACGACCGCGAAGTCCATCGAGGCCATGGCTGAGCAGATCAGCGTGGCGGGCGGCAGCCTGAACCGCTATATCGACAGCAGCGGTTCGGGCGTGACGCAGTTCAGTCAGCAGACCCTGCCGGAATTCGGCTCACTGGTTCGTGAGTTACGGCGACTGGCAAATACCTTGCAACATGTCGGAGAGAAAATCGAGGATGATCCACGCGCGATCCTGTTTGGAAGTGAAATACAACAGCCCGGACCGGGGGAGTAAGTCGATGACTGTGTGCATGCGCCTGTACCTGCTGGTCATGATTGGCCTGACGTCGTCCTGTGCGATTCTGCCCGACGCAAATCCGGTGATTGTGAACAAGTATGTGCTGGAATACAGTACTGACAATGCCGGTTCCGTGCTGCCTGTCGATTTGCCGGTGATGATTGTCACCGTGCCGCGTGCGCACAGCGGCTACAATACAACGAAGGTTGCCTACCGGAAGCAGCTGTACGGCCTGAGCTATTATGCAAAAAGCCGCTGGGCGGATACGCCGGGCCGCATGCTGGCGCCGCTGATGGCCGAAGCCATGAATGATGCCGGCGCGTTCCAGGCACAGTACGCGTCACCCGGTGCACTGTCCGCCAGCTACCGGCTGGATAGCGAGCTGATCGACTTCTACCAGGACTTCACCGTGCAGCCCAGCCAGATGCGTATTACGCTGCGGGCACAGCTGGTCAGCCTGCAGGATAATCGTGTGCTTGCCACGCAGCTGTTCGACGTACGCGAGACGGCTGCCAGCGAGGATGCCTATGGCGGGGTGCAGGCGGCAAATAGCGCGACAGCCAGGCTGCTCCTGCAACTGGCGGATTTCTGTAAATCACGCACTGCCCGCTAGTTGTCTGCCATGCTCGAGAATATCCACGTGGTGCTGAGTCACACCAGCCACCCTGGCAATATTGGTGCGGCGGCGCGTGCCATGAAGACCATGACGCTGTCGCGCCTGTCACTGGTTAATCCACAGCATTTTCCGCACGCCGACGCCACGGCCCGGGCATCGGGTGCCGATGATGTTCTCGCCGGTGCACGGGTGTTCGAAAATATCGACAGTGCGATTGCCGATTGCCGGCTTGTTATCGGCGCCAGTGCGCGCATCCGCAGTATTCCGTGTCCGGTGGTCACGCCATCGGAATGCGCGCAACTTGCCTGGCAGGCCAGCCAGTCAGGGCAGGTGGCAATCCTGTTCGGTTGTGAACAATCCGGTCTTAGCAATGCCGAGATAGATCGTTGCCAGCAGCTGGTACATATCCCCGGCAACCCTGACTACAGTTCGCTGAACCTCGCGGCGGCGGTGCAGATCATCTGTTATGAAATATATGTCGCCTCGCTCGGTGCGGCATTGCCGGGTACGCATGAGCAGCATGCTGCGGTTACGGCGGGGGAGATGGAGCTGTTCTACGAGCATCTTGAGCAAACGCTGGTCGAGCTCGAATTTCTCAATCCGGAAAATCCGCGCCAGTTGATGCGCCGCCTGCGCCGACTGTTCAATCGTGCCGGGCCTGACGAGAACGAGGTGAACATTCTTCGCGGAATGTTGAGTGCTGCACAGGCAGCTGTTAAACAGCAGAGTTGATGCGGTATTACTACCAACCTGCTGCGTCCTGACTTACACTGACCGCTGTTTTAACTGCGCTTTCTGCGCGGGAGTGTCCGGTAATATGTTTGACAGAATACGGGAAGATATCAAGTGCGTATTCGAACGTGACCCGGCCGCGCGCAATGCTTTCGATGTGCTGACAACCTATCCCGGTATTCATGCCATTCTGATGCACCGCTGGAGTCACTGGCTATGGACGCATGAACTGAAGTGGCTGGCGCGTGTGTTTTCAAACCTTGCGCGCTGGTACACCGGTATCGAGATCCACCCCGGTGCGACCATCGGACGGCGTTTTTTTATTGACCACGGCATGGGTGTTGTCATTGGCGAAACAACCGAGATCGGCGACGATTGCACGCTGTATCACGGCGTAACCCTGGGCGGTACCAGCTGGGACAAGGGCAAGCGACACCCGACCCTGCATAACAACGTGGTGATTGGTGCCGGTGCCAAAGTGCTTGGCCCGATCGTGATCGAAGACGGCGTCCGCATCGGCTCCAACGCCGTGGTACTGAAAAGTATCTCCAGCGGTATGACGGTGGTGGGTGTGCCCGGCCGCCTGGTCCACCCGCCGGGTGAACGCGATGCAAAGCGCCAGGCCATTGCGGAGAAAATGGGATTTGACGCCTATGGCGCCACCAGCGATATGCCGGACCCGGTGGCGAATGCAGTCAACGGGATTCTTGATCATATTCATGTCATGGATGCACGCCTTGAAGAGATGTGCCGCGGGCTCAAGGAACTGGGTGCGGAGATCGGCGACCTGAACCTGCCGGACCTCGGTCCCTGTTCGCTGAAATATATCGATGACCGTGAAATCGAGCCGGCAGTCATGCCGGACACCGGTACCAGTACCGATAAACAGAATAGTGAATCCTGAGTGACAGACAGAGGGTGAAACCGGAATGAAACTGACCAGCAAAGGGCGTTATGCCGTCACGGCAATCCTGGACCTTGCCTTCCATGCGCGCTCGGGTCCGGTTCCGTTGCCGAATATTGCCGGGCGCCAGGGACTGTCGCTGTCCTACCTCGAGCAACTGTTCACGCGCCTGAGAAAAGCCGGGCTGGTTGACAGTACGCGGGGGCCCGGTGGTGGCTACACCCTTGCCAGGGCGGCACCCGAAATATCGGTCGCAGAGGTCATCGCGGCGGTCGACGAGCGCGTTGATAACACCACGTGTAGCGGGGCGGGTAACTGCCATGAAGGGGAGCAGTGCCTGACTCACGAGTTATGGGATGACCTGGGTAGCCAGATTTCCGGTTTCCTGGGCGGGATAAGTCTGCAGGACCTGGTCAATGAAGAGGAAATCCGCAGCGTTGCGGCGCGCCAGGATGCTGCGGCAGGGCAGGCAATTACGGTTGCGCCACCGGTTGAATAAGCCTGCTGCGCGGTGTTTTTTCTGCATCGAGGCGTAATCAGGGCGGGTTTTCTGTCAATCTGCGACCCTGCTCACACTAAAAAAAGTCATACGTCACGGATGTTTTCCGGTGACCGCCGTTAAGATAATCAGCACACGGCAAACACTATCGGAGACATGGCGATGAACAAGGTAATGGGACTGGCATTAGGAATATACCTGTTGGGCGATCCCAGCCTGAGTATGCTTGAAGGTCTGAGCTTCCAGCCGGACTACGTCATAGCACTCGTTATAGCGCTGATAACGATCCCCTGGGTAACTTCACAACTCGAAAACTGACCTCGAAACGCGGCGGCTCCGACACCGCCGTTTGCGAAGTTACCCGCCCGCCGGTCCTGGTTAACGCCAGGGCCGGTTTTTTATGCGTGATTGGGAGTTGGGGTTTTAAGAGCTGTTTCGCGCAAAGACGCTAAAGAACTGGTTCACTGAATACTCGGCCCCTTTGCACAAGCCAGCCGGCCGAACATTCATCGAGCCGGTAATCAGGCCGGCCTGCACCACACCAGTAGCCGGTTATTTGCCGGCATTTCATTGTCTGCCGACAGCTGCAGGCCGTGGGTCATCGCGAGCGCATCCAGGTCCTGAAAATTGCGAATACCGCTGTCCGGGTCGCGGTCTTTCAGCCAGGCGTCAAAGCGTTCGTTGCTCGGGCTGGTATAGGCATTGTTGTAATTGAACGGGCCATACAGGCAGAAGCTGGCGCCGGGCGCCAGGATTTGCCCGATGCCAGCAAACATCGACACGACCATGGGCCAGCTCATGATATGGGTAGTGTTGGCACTGAAGATGCCGTCGTAGATGGTTTC
>JAOULY010000136.1 GCA_029881775.1 Gammaproteobacteria bacterium | reverse complement strand
TAAATCTCTGTGTTCTTCGTGTTCTCTGTGGCAAATTCCTTCTTCGCGCCCTGGCGTCTTTCGGTAACTGCTCCTGCGTTACTCTACCTCCTGCATCCCTGCAGTCGTGCGCGAGAAATGTTATATCAAAACGTCTTCTCAATATGCGCCAGAAAATCCTCCGCATCCTTGAACCCCACCAGACGCGCATCGCGAATTTCTTCGCCATCGGTGCCGAAGAACAGGATTGCAGGCGGCGCAAACAGGCCGAAATAATTAAGCAGCTCGAGGTCTTGCGCATCATTCGCGGTGACGTCGGCCTGCAGCAGGGTGGTGCCGGCAAGCGCTCGCTGAACGCCGGCATCCGAGAACGTGTAGTCTTCCATCTTGATGCAGTAGGTACACCAGTCCGCGTAAAAATCGAGCATCACCGGTTTGCCGGCCGCACTACTGCGCGCGAGTGCGGCATTGAAATCATCCACGGACTTGATGCGTGTAAATTCAAGATGCTGTGAGGCATGTGTGCCGGCACCGGTAGTTATGGTGGCGGTATTCAGGTTGCGTAACGGGTTGAGCGGATCACGCGCACCGGTTGTTGCGCCGATGATCAGGATGATGCCGTATACCAGCATCGCGATGCCCAGTCCTTTCCACAGGCGCCGCCAGCCCGATACGCCTTGCGGCAGGGAGTCGAGTGCGCCCATGTAGACGGCCGGCACGATCAGCAACAGCGCCCACAGCACCAGCGTAACCGGTCCGGGCAGGATGCGTTCCAGCATCAGCACGGCGACACCCAGCAGTATGACGCCGAAAAATGCCTTGACGGTATCCATCCAGCCGCCGGCCTTCGGCAGCAGTTTGCCGCCCGATGTACAGATGACCAGCAGGGGTAACCCGAGTCCGATACCCAGCGCATACATCGCCAGTGCGCCGGTCAGGAAGTCACCGGTCTGGCTGGTGTAGATCAGCGCGCCGATCAGCACCGGTCCGGCGCAGGGGCCGATGATCAGTGCCGACAACACGCCCATGGTGCCGACACCGATCAGTGTGCCGCCCTTCATGCGGTTGCTGGTCTCGCTCAGGCGTGCCTGGATCGAGGCCGGTAATTGCAGGCTGTAAAAGCCGAACATCGACAGTGCCAGCAGCACGAATACCAGGGCGAAGAAAGCCAGTATCCAGGGGTTCTGGAAGAAGGCCTGCACGCCGGCGCCGAGTTGTGCCGAAACCACGCCAATGACGGCATACGTCAAGGCGACGGCCTGTACATAGATAAAGGTCAGCATGAACGCCTTGCCGGCGGTGATGCTTTCGCCCTGTCCCACAATGATGCTGGAGATGATCGGGATCATCGGGTACATGCAGGCCGTGAACGCCAGCAGCACACCGGCGCCGAGGAAGAACAGCAGGGTCCATGCCAGGCTGCTGTCTGTCAGTACGCGGACAATATCGTCCTGGCGTTGCGTGGTGATGGGGACGGCCGGTGCCTTGTTAACGCCTTGCGCAGTGGTTGCCGCAGATGCCGGGCTTGTCAGTGCTGTTGCCGCCGCCAGCGCCACCGTGAGTGTCTTGTTTGCCGGCGGGTAACAGATGCCGGCCTCGGCGCAGCCCTGGTGGCCGATCTGCAAGGTGATTTCGCTTGCCTTGCCGGTCAGGTGCTGCACGGGCACCTGTGCGGTGACGCTGTTATAAAAGACCTGCACATCGCCAAAAAACTCGTCGTGTTTGGTCTTGCCCTGCGGGATGGTGATGGGGCCCAGCGCGACATCGGGGTTGTCTGCAATTGCGACTTTCAACTTGTCCCGGTACAGGTAGTAATCGTCGGCGATGGTCCAGCGCACCTCGATCATGCCGGGTGAAACTTCCTCTGCCTCGACCTTGAAGGCATCGTCCGGATCAAGGAACTCGTCATCATTGCCGCTCAGTCCGAGCCGGTCGCTGATGGACTGCAGTGACGTCGGTGCGATCGCGGCCTGCGCGGTGGACGCGCCGCCGGTTTCCATGGCGGGCAGTGTCAGGCTGGCAACCTGGGTGTGCGGCGGATAACACACGCCGATGTCGGCGCAACCCTGGGAAACGGCCTTCAGCTCGAAACTGTCCGGTGCACTGGCCGAGCGCGTGACGGGGATAGTGGCCGTGACGGTGTCGCGGAAAATGGCGATCTTGCCAAAGAACTCATCGTCCTTGATCTTTCCTGGCGGTATGTTCGGCGTGCCCAGGGTGATGCCGTCGGTCGCGCTGCTGAATTTCATCCGGTCACGGTACAGGTAGTAGCCGTCAGCGATGGTCCAGCTGACACTGACCGTGTCTTTATCAACGACCATGCTGTTGATGGCGAAGGCCCGGTCAGGTTCCAGCAGGTCGTCCCCGGCGGAGTTGCCAAGCAGGTCAATAGCGAAGGCGCCGGGTGTCATTACAGCAAGCAGCACTAGCAGTAGTGACCAGGCGGTTGGGCGGATTATTTCAGGCTGTCTTTTATCCATTGAATATAGTCTTGTTGTCCTGTTTCTAGTGGGACTGAAATGATTTCAGGTAGTTCGTACGGGTGCAGTGCCCGGATGCGTGCCGCGAGCTGTTGGAAGCCGGCCGCGGCCGTCTTGATCAGCAGCAACTGCTCGGCATCCTGTTCGACCGCCCCCTTCCATCGGTAAATAGATGTTATACCCGGAATAATATTTACGCATGCCGCCAGTTTTTCCGTGACCAGTGCCGTGGCCAGGGTCTGGGCCGTGTCCGCGTCCGGCACCGTACACAGGACGACCTGCAGTTCGTCGTTCATGTCATGAATATACCGCTCAATGGGGCCAGACTCGATTGATTTATAAATAATCCAGCGTTGATAGCGGAAATCAACCGGGTCGGGCTCCATTGATCGCCGTTGATCTGGTATGTTGCCCACCATGTTGCCATTTCCGGTGTTTTTCGCGCTGTTCCTGCTGGTTCCCCTGGTCGAGCTGTGGTTCCTGATCAAGGTGGGTGGCTGGATCGGTGCGCTACCCACGGTAGCACTGGTGGTGCTGACTGCCGTGATCGGCGCCTCACTGGCACGGATCCAGGGCCTGGCGACCCTGCAGCGCGTACAGGCGACCCTGGCGCGTGGTGAGCCCCCCGCCATCGAAATGGTGGAGGGGGTGCTGCTGTTTATCGGTGCCGTGCTGCTGCTGGTGCCGGGTTTCTTCACGGATGCGGTCGGTTTTGCCTGCCTGCTGCCATGGACCCGCCGTGCGCTGGCCTGGTGGGCCATTCGCCGCATGGCCGTCGTCACCCCCGCAGGGGGTCCCGCCAGGCCGTCGAAGCAGGAAGGGCAGCGCACGATCGAGGGTGAATTCCACCGCGAAGACGATGATGACAGGGCCGGTTAGCGCCGTTGCCGGTGAAAGGGTGCCGACCCCTTTTTATCCAGATCACGTGTAGGAGCGCCTTGCAGGCGCGATTATTTATTACGGCAACACATCGCGCCTGCAAGGCGCTCCTACAGCGGGTTACCGGACCGGGGGGTGTGTTGTCCGCTAATTGCATGGCAATAATATTCGCGCATGCCTGCGCTCCTACAGCCGGTAATCCGGCCGTAGGAGCGGACCGCGTCCGCGAACAGGTCGACCGTGCGGTTTTTACCGGCTTGCACTGGTCTATATCCGGCCTACGATAAGCCAACCCGGATATATCGCGCCTGCAAGGCGCTCCTGCAGCCAGCAATCGGACTAAAGGAGCGGACGTTGTCCGCGAATGGCAATAATATTCGCGCATGCCTACGCTCCTGCGGCAGGTGATCGGACCACAGGGGCGGTCGTTTGTCTGTGATTTGATATTTGCGCCTGCGTGCTGAATTTAGCGGCCTCCCTTGACTTCCGGACTTTCGCCCCTATTATTAGCACTCACTGGGGGCGAGTGCTAATAATGACACCCGCCAGGAAATATCCACTTCAATTCAAGCAGTCTGAAGGAGACAGCCAGAATGAATATTCGTCCGTTGCACGATCGCGTGCTCGTCAAGCGTATGGAAGAAGAAACCACCTCTGCAGGTGGTATTGTGATACCTGATTCAGCCGCAGAAAAGCCACAGCGTGGTGAAATTATCGCCGCTGGAACCGGTAAGCGCGCTGAAAATGGTGAAATCGTTCCTCTCGACGTCAAGGTCGGTGATACCGTCCTGTTCGGCAAGTATTCCGGCACCGAGATCAAGGAACTGGGTGAGGGCATGATCGTCATGCGCGAAGACGACATCATGGGTGTCGTGGTCTGATATCCCGGCCAATCTCACCTGACGTAGGTTAACAACACAGAATCGAGAGGATTTGTCATGACGGCAAAAGAAGTGAAATTTGGTGATGACGCCCGTTCACGCATGGTGCGCGGCGTAAATATCCTGGCCAATGCGGTCAAGGTCACCCTCGGCCCGAAGGGTCGTAACGTAGTACTGGACAAGGCGTTTGGCGCACCGACCGTGACCAAGGACGGCGTGTCCGTGGCCAAGGAAATCGAACTGGACGACAAGTTCGAGAACATGGGTGCACAGATGGTGAAAGAGGTTGCCTCGCAGACCTCCGACGTCGCCGGTGACGGCACCACGACAGCCACCGTGCTGGCGCAGGCCATGGTACGCGAGGGCATGAAGGCCGTTGCTGCCGGCATGAACCCGATGGACCTGAAGCGTGGCATCGACAAGGCCGTGCTCGCCGTGGTCGACAAGATTTCCGACCTGTCCGAGCCCTGCACTGACAACAAGGCCATTGCCCAGGTGGGCACCATTTCCGCCAACTCCGATGAGTCGGTCGGCAACATCATTGCCGATGCCATGGAGAAGGTGGGTAAGGAAGGCGTCATTACGGTTGAAGAGGGTTCTTCGCTGGAGAACGAGCTCGACGTGGTTGAGGGTATGCAGTTCGATCGTGGCTACCTGTCACCGTACTTCGTCAACAACCAGCAGAACATGTCTGCCGAACTGGAAGACCCGTACGTGCTGATCCACGACAAGAAGGTTTCCAATATCCGCGAACTGCTGCCGATACTCGAAGGTGTTGCCAAGGCCGGCAAGCCGCTGCTGATTATCGCAGAAGACGTGGAAGGCGAAGCGCTGGCCACGCTGGTGGTCAACAGTATCCGCGGTATCGTCAAGGTCGCTGCCGTAAAGGCGCCGGGCTTCGGTGACCGCCGCAAGGCCATGCTGCAGGATCTCGCTGTCCTGACCGGCGGCCAGGTGATTTCCGAGGAAGTCGGCCTGTCCCTGGAGAAGGCCAGTCTTGATGACCTGGGTAACGCGAAACGCATCGTGATTACCAAGGAAGCCACCACCGTGATCGACGGTGCCGGCCGCAAGGAAGACATCGAGGCACGTGTGTTGCAGATTCGCACGCAGATGGAAGATTCCACCTCTGACTACGACAGGGAAAAGCTGCAGGAGCGCATGGCCAAGCTGGCCGGCGGTGTTGCGGTGATCAAGGTCGGTGCGGCAACTGAAGTCGAGATGAAAGAAAAGAAGGCGCGTGTGGAAGACGCGCTGCACTCTACCCGCGCCGCCGTCGAGGAAGGTGTGGTACCGGGTGGTGGTGTTGCCCTGATCCGTGCCAAGTCAATGATTGGCGAGATCAAGGGTGCGAACCATGACCAGGACGTCGGCATCCAGCTTGCCATGCGTGCCATGGAAGAGCCGCTGCGCCAGATCTGCGAGAACGCCGGTGAAGAGTCTTCGGTGATCCTGAACGCGGTTGCTGCCAACAAGGGTAACTACGGTTACAACGCAGGTACCGGTGAGTACGGCGACATGATCGAAATGGGTATTCTCGATCCTGCCAAGGTGACGCGTTCCGCACTGCAGAATGCGGCCTCCGTTGCCGGCCTGATCATCACCACCGAGGCGATGGTTGCCGAGGCGCCGCAGGATAATGCGGGTGGCGGTGGTATGCCGGACATGGGCGGCATGGGTGGTATGGGCGGTATGGGCGGCATGATGTAAGCAGCCCGCTGCTCGCAGTAAACAGAAAGCCCCGCCGGTAACGGCGGGGCTTTTTTTTGCGGTTACATTGGCTATTGGGCGCTGTTATTCAATCAACCGCCGTAGGAGCGCCTTGCAGGCGCGATTATTTATAAATATTTGTTCGCGCATGCCTGCGCTCCTACAGCGGATTCGGTGCCTGTGGG
>JAOULY010000135.1 GCA_029881775.1 Gammaproteobacteria bacterium | reverse complement strand
CGAGGGCTTGCGAAGCAAGCTGCTGGCAGCCTGCCACCAGGCGCGGCGCGAGCACACCCAGGTGCATATCGACGATGCCGCCGTGATGCGTGACGGCAAGGCGGTGCCCGTCGCGTTGCAGGTCGGGCCGTTACCGGGACAGCGGCCCGACTCCACCCTGTTGCTGGTCACGTTTACCGACCGGACCCCGGCAGACGACAGTCAGGCACGCGAACATCAGCCCGACACGTCCAGCGACCAGTCATCGACCGTAGAACAGCTCGAAATCGAGTTGAAGATCAACCGCGAGGAACTGCAAAACACCATCGAGGAAATGGAATGTACCAACGAGGAACTCAAGGCCTCGAACGAAGAAGTGATGTCGATGAACGAAGAACTGCAGTCGACCAACGAGGAACTGGAGACCTCCAGGGAAGAGCTGCAGTCACTGAACGAGGAACTGTCCACGGTCAACAGCCAGTTGCAGGACAAGGTCGAGGAGCTGGAACAGAGCAACAATGACATCGTCAACCTGCTGACCAAGACAGACATTTCCAGCGTATTTCTCGATCCATCCTTCAACATCAAGCTGTTTACGCCACCCGCCGCGCACCTGTTCAACCTGCGTACGACCGATGTGGGCAGGTCACTGCGCGACTTTTCACCCAACTTCAGCGACCCGCAACTGCTGGACGATGCCGGGTCGGTACTCGAGGACCTGGTAACACGTGACCGGGAAGTCGAGACCCGGGACGGGCGCCACCTGCTGCGCCGCATCGTGCCCTACCGCACCCAGGACAACCGCATTGATGGCGTGGTCATCACCTTCATCGACATCAGTTCACGCGTCCAGAAAGAACAACTGCAACGAGACCAGAACCAGGGACTGGAACAACGCGTTGCTGAACGCACACACGAACTGCAGCAAAAAACAGAGGAACTGGGCTTCCTCATGGATAACGTACCCGCCCTGTATTCCTATATCGATGCCAACGAGGTCTATTGCTACGTCAACCCGGTATACGAGCAGCGTTTCAATGTGCCGGCCGAGCGGATCCTGGGCAAAACGGCGCGCGAGGTCCTGGGACAGAACAACTACGCGGTCGCCGAACCGCATATACGCGCAGCACTGGCCGGCCAGCCCCAGCACTATGAAGACGAGTTCGACACGCCCGGCGGGAAATTAGTCCTGAACATTACCTGCACACCGGACCCTGCCGAGGATGGCAGCATCCGGGGAATATTTGCACTGTCACACGACATCACCGAACGCAAGATACTGGAACAGCAACTGTCAGCCAGTCGTGCACACCTGGAGGCGATCATCAACGCAGCCGCCGACGGCATCATCACCGTGGACAAAAACGGCAAGGTGCACGATTTCAACCCCGCGGCCGAACGCATCTTCGACCGCCCGGCCGACAGCATCATCGGCCAGGATGCGCGGCAGATACTGGCACCGAGCTGCCAGGCGTGCCAGGAATACCCGAAGTGCTTCCTCACCGGCAGTTGCCCGCACAACAGTAGTCATCCACAGGAATTGACCGGCTATGGCCGAGACGGCCGCCAGTTCCCCATCGAAATCACCAGTAGCGAAATCAACCACCAGGGCCTGGTGGCCGTGCTGATACGCGACATCAGCGAGCGCCGGGTACTGGAACGCGAAGTCATCGATGCCGCCACCCAGGAACAGGCGCGCATCGGCCGCGAGCTACACGATGGCATTGGACAACAACTCACTGCCCTGTCCATGCTGGCCGTCAGTATCGGCAAAAAGCTGCTGACCGCCGGCCACGCCGGCGCGGCAGCTGAAATCGACAATCTGGTGGAACACCTGCAGGTCTCGCTCAACGAGTCGCACCGCCTGGCGCAGGGCTTATCGCCAGTGGAAATCGACCCAGAGGGGCTCGCCGAAGCGCTCAGCGAGCTGGCCCGGGACGTCCGGGAAACCAGCGGCATCGCCTGCAGCTATTACGGCACACCGGAACTGCAGGTACATGGCAGCGATACGGCCCTGCACATTTACCGGATCGCCCAGGAAGCCGTTAACAACGCGCTCAAGCACGCCAGCCCGGAACGGATCGACATCCACTTCAGCCGGACAGACCATACCCTGGAGCTGGTGGTCGAGGATGACGGCAGCGGCATTCAGACCACCGGCGCACGGCAGGGCCAGCTGGGCCTGCACCTGATGCGTTACCGCGCCGGCATCATCGGCGGCGAACTGCATATCGAGTCACCGCGGGGTGGCGGCACGCGCGTCAGCTGCCGCTTTCCCGTGCAGTAGGGGCAGTTCTCAACAACGATCAGGCCCGCGGGATGTCTGCGGGACGTGCTGTTGCACAGGGCATAACTGCCCGCGCAGCAGCTAGTGAATATAGGCCTCCGTCGCATAACGGCGCATCATCCGGTGGCTGTTGAAGTAGGATGCATTGCGGGCAATCGCGCCTTTCATGACTGCGATCCAGCCGCTGCGGTCGGTGCGGTACAGTGGCAACACGACCGCCTCCAGCTTGTGGTAGAGCGAAGCGGCATCCAGGCTGCTGTCACCCTGCGAACCGTTACCCACCGCCCAGCCGGTGACGCCCTCGATGCAACCTTCCAACCACCAGCCATCCAGCACACTGAGGCTCGGCACACCGTTGAAGGCCGCCTTCATGCCACTGGTACCGGACGCCTCCAGCGGATGCTGCGGCGTATTCAGCCAGATGTCGGCGCCGGAGACCAGGCGACGCGCCAGATCCATATCGTAATCGGACAAAAACACCACCGGCAGCACATCAGCCAGATCGCGCGCGTACGCATGCAGATTTTCAATCTGTTGCTTGCCGCGGCTGTCATGCGGGTGCGCCTTGCCGGCCAGCACGACCTGGAACGGCTGTTCGCGTGCAATGGCACGCAGCCGGTCCAGGTCGGTAAACAGCAGGTCGGGACGCTTGTACTCGGTCATGCGCCGGGCAAACCCGATGATCGGCCAGTCGGCATTCAGTTCCTTGCCGGAACGTTCGCGCACGCACCCGATCAATGCTTGCCTGGCCACGGCGTGCGCTTCCCAGACTGCATCGTCCCACAGACAGTAGTCGGCACGCATCAACAGTTCCGGCTCGTGACACCAGCCCGTGAGCTGTGCATCGTACAGCCGACGGAAAGCTTCACAGGTCCAGTTGAAGGGATGAACACCGTTGGTGACGGCGTGCACGCGATAGCCCGGGTACATCTGGCGGGACAGCTCCGCATGTCGCTTGGCGACACCGTTCACGTACTCGCTGAGATTCAGTGCCAGGCGGGTCATGTTGAGCGCATCCTCGCCGGCCAGGTGCTTGAGCGCGCCCAGCTCGAGCAGTTCATCGGCGACCTGTTGCACCAGGTCGTAGCCAAAGCGGTCATGACCCGACTCCACCGGTGTGTGCGTGGTGAAGCTGCACATGTCGCGCACGCGCGGCACGTTGTAGGGAGATTCACCCGGACGCAAGTCCTCGGGTGGATAGGCATAGCGCTGCAGCAACTCCACTGCCAGCATGGCGGAGTGGCCTTCATTCATGTGGTAGTGCTGGACCTTGAAGTCCAGCGCCTGCAGCATTCGCACACCCCCCATGCCAAGGACCATCTCCTGCTTGAGACGGTAGGCGGCGTCGCCACCGTACAGGTAGTCGGTGATACGCCGGTCCTCACGCGCGTTTTCCGGTAAATCGGTATCCAGCAGGATGACCGGCTGACGCCCGCCCATGCTGCCCTGCAGCACGTACAGCCAGGCCGCGATCCAGACCTGTCGTCCACTGATGGTCAATGCCACCTTGGCATCCAGCGGCTGCAGCCACTGCTGCGGGTTCCAGGGGTCGGGTTCCTCGCTCTGGCGGCCGTGCGCATCGATACGCTGCCTGAAATAGCCCTGGCGGCTCATCAGTGTCACCGCGACCATCGGCAGTTCGAGATCGGCCGCCGTGCACAGGGTATCGCCTGCCAGCACACCCAGGCCGCCACTGTAGGTATGAATCTCGTTGCGCAGCGCGATCTCCATGCTGAAGTAGGCGATGCGCGGATGGTGAATGAATTCAGCCAGCATCCAGATCACTGCTGTTGCCTTGCCGGCGGGTCGGTTACGACTACCCGGTGCAGACACGGTCCGGCGAAGCGGATGACGACAGCCTGCCGGTCAATGGCCAGCGACTGATCAGCTGCCTGCGGCGCCGCTGCAAGGGCGCAGATTATTCATCGGTGCGACGCCCGGGCACGCAATCCGCGTCCGGGGGCACGGTCGTAACCTCCCCTGGCCGGTTTCAGGCAACCTCACTCAGTGCGCCTTCCACCGTCTCAAACTCGGCTTCCGCCTCCAGCCAGTCCTGCAACTCCATACCCGGCGCAAAGCCGCGTTGTTCGGCCTTGTAGTAGGCCCGTTCCTCGACCCATTGACGGCGGTCCCGCATGGCCGTCTGCGGCGCTTCGGTTTCGGCCCTGGCGGAACGGGTGCCACCGGCAGCAACCCGGGTGGCAACAGCAGTGGATTTTTTGGCAGCCATCGTGTTTTCCTCGCTATGATTTTGAACGGAATAAATGATTACAGCGGAGACTTCCCGGTCATGACCTGCGCGTCGAGCCTCTGGCGCAACAGGCGGATAATCGTCGCGCCTGTCGTGTTATCGAAATCACGTTAGCTAAAGGCGAGTACTGAAACCTGCCCGTAACGCACTCCCGGACTGCGTATATGTCGGGAACCCTTCGCACACAGAGTATGCGTTCCATCCCCGCATGCTGCCATCGGGGTTTCCCTGACTTTGGAATGCCGCGATGATGTCGCGGACACAAAATCGGGGATTCCCCGGTAGGCACCCGTGAATGTCTTCTGCAGCATGGCGTACATAATTGATATGGGTGGAGGAGAACAATGCAAATAACAGAATCCGAATTTAACAACCAACGGGTGATGGACCATCGGTTCAGCCGGCGTTACCCGGTGATACGCGACATACGGCTGACACACAACGACGGCGAGCCCGGCAGCTTCCGCACCCGCAATATTTGTCATGATGGCATGTACATCGAGACCGGCCATACTGACCTGCAGCCGGGACAAATACTGACCGCGGCGCTGCCGGCAGCCGCTGCAGGTGCCGCCATGCAATCGTTTGAAGTCGTCGTCATGCACCATACCGGCAGCGGCATCGGCGTACTGCTCACAGGCAATGACATCGACCTGTTAGAACTGTTCCGCTGGCCGAAGAAAGGTACGTCGGCCAACTCATGAAGATGACAGCAACCGGACATGCGCCCAGGGAGCATTGCCCGCCCGGTTCAGCAGGCAACAGCGGCGCCGCAGACAGCACAGTGGTCCATTTGTACAGGCAGCGCGCCGGCGGTGACGCCGTCGTTACCCTGGACGCCGGCTCCGTGCTTGACCTGCGTTGTGCAGGACCGGTGCAGCGTATCCGCGAACTCGCCCGTCACCACCCGATTTCCCGCGTCATCATTGATCTTGGGCGCACCCTGCGCATCCAGGATTCGGGGCTGGCCATACTGCTGTTACTGAAACGCCGCCTGGGCTCGAGATTGTGCGAGATCCGCCTGATCAACAGCTCCGCTGCCATGCGCAACCGTCTGGCACTGTTGCCTGCAGGCTTCATCATCGACTGATCACGGCAGTTCCCGCCGGAGGGCCCGGCGGACATGCCTGCAATGGACAGATCAGTGCGGCTTGCTGCCGAGCACCTGCGGCGCAGCCTTGCGCCGCAGGTCGTTCCTGCCTGCAATCAGTGTGCGGCGACTAGTCGATCTTGATGGTACGCCGCCGTGATTTCTCGACCTTCTGCAGGGTCAACTCCAGCACACCGTCCCTGAACCTGCTCTTGACCTTGTCCGGATCGACCGGGCCGGGCAACAACACCGTGCGCAAGAACGCACCGTGCGAAATCTCGCTGCGGAAATAGTCGCCCTTCTCTTCCTTTTGCTCGCGCCGTGTCTCGCCGCGGATCGTAACCGTTCCATCGGATACAGATACATCCAGATCATTCTTGTCGACCCCGGGCACCTCGGCCCGCACCAGCACCTCGTCATCGCGATCGATTACATCGACCTTCGGCATCTGGCTTTCAAAGCGGGGAAAATCCTCCCATGCCGGCCAGCCCCTGCGGAACGGCTGCATCCAGCCCCTCGGCAAAACATTCTCGAACCACCGGTCCATCTCTTCGAAC
>JAOULY010000134.1 GCA_029881775.1 Gammaproteobacteria bacterium | reverse complement strand
GGTATCACCACTGCGGCAGGCGCACAGACCACTTCTTCGGCAGCGGGCAGCGCCTGGCCGTCAGCGGTAAAACGATACGCTGCAAAGTAAACCTCGTCCTTGCGCGCGTCGAGCGCGGCCAGGATATTCGCCTGGCCGCTTTCGCGCGCACCCCCTGCTGCCAGTGCGGCCAGTGTCGACACCGCCACCACCGGCAGGTCTGCCGCAAAGGCAATGCCCTGGATCACGCTGGCCGCGATACGCACACCCGTAAACGACCCCGGACCACGACCGAACGCACAGGCATCGAGTGCCGTCACCTTTAGTCCGGCCTCGACCAGCAACGATTCAATCATCGGCAACAGCAGGGACGCATGCTGGCGTGGTGCCAACGCATGCCGCTCGACGATTTCCCCGTCAATTGACAAGGCCGCGGAACAGGCAGCCGAGGACGTCTCGATGGCCAGGATTGACGTCACGTCGGCAACCCCGAAGAGAGCGGTTCGGCAACCACCGGTTCGATGCCGGCGAAGAATTCGTGGATATCGTCAATGCTACGCGTACGTGGCATGTCAGGCAGGCTGTTGAGAAATATCCGGCCGTAGGATTTACCCAGCAGGCGCGGATCGCACAACACCAGCACACCGCGGTCCGCCTGGTCGCGTATCAGGCGGCCAATCCCCTGCTTGAGGGTAATCACCGCGTGCGGTAACTGGTATTCCATAAACGGGTTGGCGCCCTGTTTGCGCAGTGCCTCGATACGTGCCTGCAATACCGGGTCACCCGGCGATCCGAATGGCAGCTTGTCGATGATGACACAGGACAGTGTTTCCCCGCGGACATCGACGCCCTCCCAGAAGCTGCTGGTACCCAGCAGCACGGCATTGCCCGCTGCGCGGAACCGTTCGAGCAATTCGCGGCGAGGCGCATCACCCTGCACCAGCAGCGGGTAGGGAAAATCATCTGCCAGCAATCCAGCCGCCGCCCGTAACGCACTGTGGCTGGTAAAGAGCAGGAACGCTCGTCCACTGCTGGCATTAAGCACTTCGCGGGCACAGGCCACGACGGCCTCGACATAGCCCCGCTCGTTCGGCGCAGGCATGTGCTCCGGCAAATAAAGCATGGCGTTGCGACGGTAATCAAACGGGCTGTCCAGCTTCAGCGTATCGGCATCCTCCAGGCCCAGTTGTGCGGCAAAATGGGTAAAACTGTTGCCAACCGCCAGCGTGGCCGAGGTAAAGATCCATGCACTCGGCAATACCTCAAGGCATTCCCGGAAAGCCGGTGCCACGTTCAGCGGCGTCAGGTTCAGCCTGAATGAAGTCCGGAAGGTTTCAAACCAGTGGATATATTCGCCATCTTCCTGTTCGCGCAACTGTACCAGCCGGTCGCGCAGCAGCACCGCGCGCTGACGGCAGCTTTCCAGGCCCTTGCCGCGCTCGGCCGCGAGCGTCAGCCAGTCAGACAACTGGTTGAGGGAATCCTGCAGGTCCTCCAGTACGGTTTGCAGCGCGCGGGTCGCGGACACCTCGGACCAGGCCGCACGCCGGTCCTGCTGACCAAGCGCCAGCCTGACACGGTGGACCTGCCCTTCCAGCGCACCGGCGGCATCCGGCAGGTCCTGCATGTCACCCGCCTCGCGCAGGTGTTCGACGCGGATATCACGTGCCAGGTCGCGCAACTGGTGACTGCTTAGCGTAACGCCGAAAAATACCGACGCCACCTCGGGCAGCTGGTGCGCTTCATCGATGATAAAGGCATCGGCACCCGGCAACAGTTCGCCGAAGCCTTCTTCCTTCAGCACCATGTCGGCAAACAGCAAGTGGTGATTGATAACGACCACGTCCGCTTCCATGGCGTTGCGCCGCGCCTTTACCACGAAGCAGTCCTGGTAATGTTCACACTCCTGGCCAAGGCAGTTTTCGGTGGTCGACGTCACCCGCGGCCAGATCGGCGAATCCTCGGACAACAGGCCGAGTTCAGCGACATCACCCGCCCGCGTCCTGCCTGACCATGCACGCACCTCTTCCAGCTCGTGCAATTGCCGGTCCTTCAGCGGGCGACCGTCGTCAGCCGCCGTTGCCAGGCGATGCAAACACAGGTAGTTGGTGCGTCCCTTCAACAAGGCCGCGTTCACCGCGGCACCGAGGGCATCGCGCACGACTGGCAGGTCCTTGCCATACAGCTGGTCCTGCAGGTGACGGGTTCCGGTGGAAATAATGACCTTGCGACCGGCGCGCAGTACCGGCATCAGGTAGGCAAAGGTCTTGCCGGTGCCGGTGCCGGCCTCGACAATCAGTTTTCCCTTTGCCTCGATTGCAGCCGCCGTCGCCTCGGCCATACGCTGCTGTTCTTCACGCGGCGCGTATCCCGGCAACACTTTCGACAGGGGCCCGGCTGCACCGAGGAGTTCTGCAATCTCATGCATGGCAGACATTACCGTCCGCAGGTTCGCGTCTAACGCAACGCACGCGCCCTGCGCTCGGCCTCCTGCGCACCCGTCTCGTCATCAAGGGAACGGCGGGCGCGTGCTATCAGGTTCCAGTTACGCGCCTGCTGAGCCGTGTTGCCCGTGGCAAGACTGTTGGATTTGACGGCCATCTGCTCGGCCGCTGCCGGATTGCCCTGCGACAGGCGTACGGTTGCCAGGTGGTACCAGAGCGCGGCATTGCGCGGGTCAATACGAATCGCGCGTTCCAGCGAAGCGGCTGCCGCTTCCAGGTCGCCGTCATTCGCCTGCTGCTCGGCAGTATCGAGCAACGCCACTACCGCCGCCGGCTGCGGCCGCTGTACCGGTTGCTGCGGCACCGGCACCGGCACCGATGGCCGGCCAAGCGGTGGCACCGGTTGACGTTCCTCGACGGGAACACCGCCTCCCGGTTCAATGACCGGCGGTGGCTGCGTGCCGGGTCGTGGCGGGTAATAGGTTGGCGCAGCGCAACCGTTCAATACAAGGGCCACCAGTGTGGCCATGACGGGTATGCCGTAGCGCATCGTTATATAGGACTTCAATTGAACAGCTCCTCGAACCAGTCAAGAGGTCGTGGCCCACGCGCGCAGGCTGCAACCTCGGTCGGCGCACTGCCGCGAATAAACGGTAATTGTACGGCATCTGCACAGCTTTCATCAGCCAGCAAACCGGAAACCGGGTCTATCCGGTGATATTCAATATCATCTCCGGGCGGCTGCAGGTCGGTTCCGCCCGTGGCAGCGAACACGTCCCGCCAGATTCGCAGCGCGCCGCTCGATCCAGTCAGCCCGGTCGGCTGGTTATCATCGCGCCCGATCCAGATCACGCCGAGCCGGTCACCGGTAAAACCGGCAAACCAGCTGTCGCGCAGGTCGTCCGTGGTACCCGTTTTGCCGGCCACCGCCTGCTCAGCCGGCAGCACCTGGTAGATTGCCTGGCCGGTACCCTCGCGCACGACATGCTGCATGGCCGTGGTAATCAGGTAATTGGGGCCCGGTTCGACTGCAGCGGTAACATTCAGCGGATAACGCTGTAGCGGGGTCTTGTCGGCAGCCAGCACGGCGGTAATCGAGCGCAGTGGCGTGGCAAAGCCACCGCTGGCGAAGGTCTGGTACATGCGGGCCACCTGCAATGGCGACATCTCGACCGCGCCCAGCATCAATGAAGGATAGGGATTCAGGTGCTGCTCAACACCCAGCCGCTTTAATGTTTGCACCACCTTGCCCACGCCAAGCGCGAGGCCGAGACGCGCGGTGCTGATGTTGTAGGAATGCGCAAGCGCCTGGTATAGCGGCACCTCGCCATGGTTCAGCTTGTCGTAGTTGCCCGGTTCCCAGACATCACCGTTGCGCGCCGTATAGGTCAACGGACTGTCATCCAGCAGGGTCGCCAGGGTGTAGCGGTCCGGCTGTTCCAGCGCAGTCAGGTAGACGGCCGGCTTGACCAGCGAACCCACCTGGCGCACGGCATCGAGCGCACGATTGAAGCCGGCGAATTTCGGATCACGACCGCCGGCCAGCGCCAGCACCTCGCCATTGCCGGCGGCAGTTATGACGGCCGCCGCTTCCAGCTTGCCACGCTCGCCGCCCAGGGTACCTTCGAGACCCTCAAGACGTGCAGTCATAACACGTTCCAGCACCCATTGAACCTGCGGGTCCAGCGTGGTGAAGATACTCAAGCCTTCCGAGGTGATGTCATCGTCACGGTAATCACGCTGCAATTGACGCCTGACCAGGTCCAGGAATGCCGGGAATGTATTGATCGCCTTGCGTCCGGTACTACCGACACCCAGCTGCCGGGACTTCGCGTTGGTCGCTTCCTCGGCAGAAATAAGCGACATGTCACGCATCACATCGAGGACCAGGTTGCGGCGGGCGCGGGCCCGCTCGGGCTGTTTCCACGGGTTATAGTAGGATGGCCCCTTCACCAGACCGACCAGCAATGCATACTGGTCAACACGCAACTCGGCCAGTGGCCGTTCGAAATAGAAATAACTGGCCAGCCCGAACCCATGTACTGAACGCTGGCCATCCTGGCCCAGGTAGACCTCGTTCAGATACGCCTCGAGGATCTCGTCCTTTTCATAGTGCAGTTCCAGCAATATGGACATAATCGCTTCATTCAGCTTCCTGACCAGCGAGCGTTCACTGCTCAGGAAGAAGTTCTTCACCAGCTGCTGGGTCAGCGTGCTGCCGCCCTGCACCACGCCGCGGGCACGCAGGTTGACCCACATCGCACGGACAATTGCCAGCGGCGCGATCCCGTGATGGCGGTAGAAACCACGGTCCTCGATGGCGATCAGCGCGTCGGTCAGGCTGACCGGCACCTTGTCCAGCTGTAACAGCACCCGGTCTTCGTTATGTGCCGGGTAGAAGCTGCCAACCAGTACCGGGTCAAGGCGGGCCAGACTTTCCGCACGCCCGCTGTCGCGGTTGGCCAGCGTGGCGATGCTTGTACCCGAGAAAGTCACACGCAGGTTTTTTGATGGTGACTCACCGTCCCAGAAACTGAACGGGCGCGTGGCCACGTGAAAGGTATTGCGGTTACGTGAATACTGACCGGCCTGTTGCACCGACTTGACCGGTCGATAGTGCAAGGCCTTGAGCTCGGTAACAAACTGCTCGGCGGATATTGTCTGCCCGGCATACAGCTCCAGCGGACGGGCATAGACACGCGCCGGCAGTGACCAGCGCTTGCCGGCAAACTGGGAGGTCACCTGCACGTCCAGCCAGACGACATAACCCGCCAGCACCAGCAACAGGGCCAGTGTCAGCTTGATCCAGGGAAAATGTCTGCGGCTTGTCTTGCGGCGGGTCTTTTTGCGCCCGCGCTTGCGGCGTTTCGCCATCAGGTCTCTCTAGTCTAAAAAGCAGGGATACGACACTACACAGACGCGCGCCATGGCGTCAAACCCGCACGCCAACCGGTCGCTGGCGGCGACCGGTTGCATGCGATTCGTGAGCGGGATTACCGGAAAGCGCCAAACACCTTTTTCAGCAGGTCGGAGGAACGCGCCAGCGGGTTCTCGCGAATACGCTTCTCTTCCTCAGCCACCATCAGGAACAGGCCGTCCAGCGTCTTTTGCGTGACATAACCGTCCAGGTCAGTGGTGTCTTTCGAAAACATGCTGGCAAGACCGCCCGCCTTTTCCGTCATGCTCTTGTAGTTGGACGTCACCCCGGTGCGCGATGTCGCCTGCTCGACAATCGGGCGCATCTTCGCTGTCAGGGCATCCGAGGTCGTCCGACGGAAATACTGCGTTGCCGAGTCGTCCGGGCCGGTCAGGATGCCTTTCGCATCATCCAGCGTCATGGTCTGGATAGCGTCGCCGAAAATTGCCGCCGCCTCGGGTACCGCCTGCTCTGCAGCATGATTCATGGATGCGACGAATTCATCGGCAAGACGGTCCTGGCGCAGCGTGCGCAGGGTTTTTTCCACCCATGACAGGCTTTCCGGCATGGGGATGCGGACCCGGTCATTATTGAGGAAGCCGCCGTCCTTGCCGAGATTCTCGACCGCAAAGCGGGTGCCCTTGTTGAGCGCCTCCTTGAGACCGGAGACCATTTCTCCATCCGTGAGATTAGCGGCCGTCGCGGTTGCCGGGGTTGTGGGGACTGACTCCCCGGTGCTGCCCGCCCCCTTGAATACATCAAGCAGGTCCGACAATCCGGCCTGCGTGGCACTGCCGGCCAGAGTGGCGGGTAGAATTACAAGCGCAATCAGTCCTGTTTTC
>JAOULY010000133.1 GCA_029881775.1 Gammaproteobacteria bacterium | reverse complement strand
TGTCAGCATCAGTCCGTATCCTGCATTTGCGGGTTTAAATGAAGTAATATGTGCTCATGTACAGCTTACCCCGAACAAGGTCCATCGTATGATTTTAAATGTTGTTGTCGAAGACCAGGTCTATCCCGTCACCGTACCGGATGCCATTGTGGCCGAAGGCGAGGCGTTTTTCAGCAAGATTGACAGTGATATGGACAAGGGCTGGCAAATGAGCCGTGACTGGGTCGACTCGCCAAACCTCGAGCAGCGCTGCCAGATCGTCGGCGACAAGATGCTGACCGCGATGGACCACGACAACAAGCAGTTGATGGTCATGCTGTGCGCGTACGTGCTGGCGCGCGTCCCGGGTGTGACCGGTATTCGCATCGATACCAATGGTGAAATGCTGGAGACCGAACTGGTTATCGGCTAGTCAGCGTTTATGGCTGATCTGTTCAGTATTACTGCACCACTGATTATCCGTTATCCGGATAAGAGCCTGGATGTCCTGGTCGAGTGCCTGCATCATCCGGCCGGGCTGGTTTATTTCAGACCCTTCTGGGACCGTATGCCGCTGACCGAGGGTATCCGGCTCGTCACGGGCGAGGTGCGTGGCAGCGGGCCATGGAAAGTCGGTGATGCCGTTGTGACGGTGCTCGGTTGCCAGGGAACACACCCGGAGCAGGCGGCCGGGTTTGCCGAATGGCAGGTATACCGCGAGCAGTTCGGCAGTCACTACCCGGATGTGGATGCGCTGATGCAGTTTGCCCGCGAGGCCGGTTATTACGACTGAATGCGCGTTCTCAAAGGTCCTTTTCCATCTTGACGTGGGCCACGCTGTTAAACAGCGTGTGTCCGGGTTCAACTGTCCGGTAGCCATGCTTGTGATAGAAGCGTAACGCGGTCTCGCGTGCGTCAAGCACGATGCGTGCAGCGCCGAGCTGCCGTGCGCGCTGCTCCAGCGCCTGTAACAGCCGGCTGCCGAGACCCTGGCGCTGTTTTGCGGTGACGATCGCCATGTAGCGGATTTGTGCTTCACGAATGCCGTTAAAGTGCAGGCGTCCGACGCCGACGACCGCGCGTTGCCGGTTTACGATCATCAGGTGTGTGCTGTTGTCATCAAGCGGATCACGTTCACTGCCGGGTGGTTGCTTCCACGGCGCGCGCAGGATTTTCCATCGCAGGGAGTAATACTTGCGGAAATCTTCCGCTGATTCCGGTTCGATAATATCCAAGGCGGCCGGCGTCAGGCGAACACTACCCAGGTGGTTGCAATATACTTGACGCCTGCCTGCAATGTGACGCCGCGGTGTTCGTGTGTCCAGAAGGGTGGAAACAATAAAAGTTTGCCTGCCTGTGGTGTTATTTTTACGTCCTGAAACGAGAATTCGGTTTCGCCACCCGGCCCCTCGACATCGTTCAGGTACCACACGGCCACCAGCTGGCGCTGGCTGAATTCATGGCTGCCGCCGTCTATATGCCAGTGATAAAACTCGCCCGGGTCGGTCCGCTGGATAGCATAACCGCTGTCCTTGAACGGCCCCTTGAAATACGGGTACGTTTCGCGAAACTCGCGTATTGCGACTCCCAGCGAACGAAACAACTCACTGTCAAGGTCCTTCCAGTGTTCCTTGCCGCTGACCACCAGGTCGGTAGAACGTTTGATGCTCTGGTCTTCCTGTACAGTCTGGCCGATACGCCCCGGATACTGTTCTTCCTGGCTGGCTTCGAAACGCCTGATCATTTCCTGGCATATATCAATACCAAGGGCGCGCTGTTTCTCGAAAATAAATGTGTGTGGTTTGATCTCGCGGATGGTTTGCAAGGGTACGGCATTTGGTTCTGTTACAGGCGTCATTACATTTTATCCGTTGAATACACGTGATTCGATACAGCTTACAATTGCCTGCCGGCAATCAGCCTTGTTTGTCTCGAAAATCTCCAGCAAATCGGTGGCAAGCGTCTGCCAGTGTGGCAAGGAACGTCCGGCAAGGCGCTCCAGCCGGCTACTGTCGCCGTTATCTGACCAGGCCTGGTAGGCGGCAACCAGTCCGGGAAACAGTTCCTTACGCATGTTCGACACGTTTGCCATGTAAAAGTGTAGCGGCGCCGGCTGCGGGTCTGCCAGCAGGCAGGGTAGCGTGGACAGCGCGTCGGCGAGGTGGTCGCGTACCGCGCGAGCCATGATCTCGGCCTTGCTGTGGCCGATAGTCGCCAGCATATCCTGCCAGGCCGCCCCGAGCAGGTCACCGGCCCTGACTTCACCGATTTCATGCAGTATCACGCCTTCAAGTGCCATGTCTGTCATGTCATCAAGTGACTGTTCGATTGCATGTTCGAAGTCGTAAAACCCGAGGGCGACTTTCATGGCATTGTCCGGCCTGTTCCAGCGCCACTCCTCGACCTTTTCCCAGATCATGCGGCGCAGTGATTCACGGCGAACGAAAATGGTGCGATTACGACTCATTGCCGGTGGCGCCGCAAGATCGCGCGCCAGCTCACGTCCGGAGACCAGCAGGGTGTAACCGTCCTGTTGTTCTTGTCGATCCAGTTCGCCGAGGAAAAACACCGGCTTCAGATTTCGGCCGTAACCGCTGCTGTAGACGTAGCCGATCCTGTTCAGGTCGGCGTTGATCGCGGCATCATCGAACGGGTCCCGGAAGTTGCCGTTGACCGGGATGTTTTCGAATGCACAGTCGTCAAGACTGTCCCAGAGCGCCTCGCGCCGCGTAAGCCAGTCGGTAAGTTCATCATGCGCAAGCGGGGCGTTGTACGGGATGTCCTGCTCCCAGCGGAAGTATTCACGCATTTTTAACAGGTAAACACACAGGGTGTAATCGCCCGCATGCCGCGCATCGGATATGTGGCAATTGCTGCGGACGGCATCAAGTGCAGGAATGATCGCCGGGTTCCCGGCCGGTGCCGGGCAGCGGGTCGTACGCATGCCTGTAGTCACAATGTTTTCCCGTAATTTGGCGGGTATTTCTATGCTAGCATGTGCCATTACGAGTCACCATATACATGACTGTCATAGGGTTATAAGGGGTGCATGTTGAGAGTTAAAAGCAAGTGGAATGCCGACCGGGAACATACGCTGCACGAAATCGGCGGTGCCGCCGCCTTCATTATCTGGCGCATCGCGCAGCAGGGTGTGCTCAATCTTGAGAATGAAGGTTTCCAGACGGATACCAATGCGCAGCGTCTGGATGTAATGGAAGAATTTCTCGCCTTCCTGGTGCACCTGGCAGATCGCCTGAAGGCGGATGTCCTGGAGCTGGAGGAGAGACGTGCGTTTATTACTTCACTGGCCCAGCACCTGGCGGATCGCATGCAGGAGAACCGTACCGATGCGCTTGGGAAGGGCGAATACCGCCAGCCGCTGATTGACCTGCTGAATGAGCGTGCGGCGGACTATGCCGACTTTACGATGGTCGATGGCGCGCCCGGTTATGCATTCAAGCGTTATTTCGGCGAGCATGTCAGGGCCGTAATGGGGGAGCGGGACAATCAGTGGATTACCGACCAGGTGATAGACGTCGAGGTGCCGGAGACGCTGCCGCCGCTAAACAAGGCATTGCGCGACCTGTTCGCCTAGCTGCGGCCTGGCAGGGTGCGCCGTGCGCACCAGTCACTACTGTAAGTATCCCCCGGTGCGCACGTCGCACCCTGCCTTTGCTAAATTACGGTTTGGGTCGTATTTTGTCTTCAAGACTTTTTATATGGCGGTTAGCTGAATTACCGGGTTGAGCTAATCCGGATATCCATCTGAAACTGTCTGTCAGGTCTGCTCTGAACTATTACGCCTGGTACCTGGTTGCAGCTATCGGCGCGGTGGCATCACCGGTATTGCAGACATAAAAAAGGCGGGTTTTAACCCGCCTTTTCTATAAAGGTTTGCCTGGATTCACTTCGTCCAGTTGGAGAAGTTGTCCTTGTTATGCGCCTTGCCATCTTCGTAACCGGCAGAGTAGGCATCATTAACGCGCTGTTCCTCACGCTCCGGGTTCAGTAGATAGCCGCCCTGCCAGCCCTGGATGTATTCCGCGTCGACGCCCATTTCTTCCATCTTGGTTACTGCTTCGTAGTATTCCTGGTTCATCGTAATATCCTCGTAATTACTCGGTGTTTAACAGAATAAATAACGCCTGCGGTCGTCATCGTTGCGCTGTATTGCCGCTCACAAACAAATCTGAATGTACTGTTGCCCCGCTGCTACACATGCTGGCCGTGTAGCGTTACAGGTCGGTGCAGGCCCCTGCAAGCCTGCTGGCTGGCATCTAGTTCATTGTTTCAATTGGGGTTAATACTTGTGGGAGGAGTATACAGGAGGCCAAAATTGGCCCGTATATCCCGATAGGGGGAGTAATGGCGGCACGGTTTAATTGTCGTATCTTTCTGAAACGCGAAGAAATTCTCTCTTTAGAGGTATTCGTTAACGCGGCCTGAATGGCTAGCATAAACGTCAGTAATCAGTTAACCGAGGTATGTCATGTCAGATGAAGTGTTGAACAGCCAGGAATACTCCAGTGGCGTTGCGGCTTTTGAGAGCAAGAATTTTTCGCTGGCGATGCAGTATCTCTCGCCACTGGCGGATGCCGGTGATGCTGATGCACAGCACCGCGTCGCCATAATGTGCCAGAACGGGCTCGGCGTGGTTAAAAACGAGGTGCGTGCTTTCAAAATGATGCAGGCAGCGGCAGAGCAGGGTTATGACATTGCGCAGCATGGTCTGGGGTTTATGTACATGGAAGGTGAGTGCGTCGAGAAAGACGGTGCCAAGGCAGTGGAGTGGTTTCAAAAAGCCGCTGAGCAGGGCCTGGCCGGGTCGTTGACGACGCTGGCAATGATGTACGAGGAAGGCAACGGCGTCGAGAAGGATCCTGCGGAGGCAAAACGCCTGTACGCACTGGCCGGGTTTGAAATGTGAGTCGCCGCCTGGCGCCAGCCGGGTAATATGTTGCCATGGACTTATCGCCTGAAGATGCCTTGCGGGTAAACGTATTGCTCGCCGGCAATCTTAAAGCCGTGCGCATCGACGAGTCACGCATGACACTGCATGCCCTGTCCGACAGGGGCGAGGCCTGTATACAGCTGACACCGAATTGCCGGGATGAATCCTACCTGCGGCGGGTGCGGGAGACACTCTCAAGTCACGTGCTTGGTTCGCCGGGTGGTTACCCGGTTTACCTGAAACGCTGGACGCGCATGGGGCAGGCGCGCGATGGCATCCTGGAATCATTGCTGTTGCTGGGTGAACCGGAAGCGGTGGTGGCGGTGGTAAACGCGACGGGCATTACCGATGAGCTGGCGCGCCGCGCATGGTGGGCGGTACAGACGTCCGATAATGCACGCTGCATGTTGCAGCAGGAAGCCGTGGTAAAGGGCCAGATGGGACCGGTGCTGGCTGAGTTCCTGGTGGAGTTCCTGCCCTTTGAAGAGGAGCCGCGCGACCAGATTCGCTCGGTCAGGCTGGTGCTGCAGGAAAGCCTGGTGGCCGACGCCGTGCGTGAGCATTTATGGGAAAAAGGGCGCCACCGGAATGCATTGCAGGTTGGTTTTCTGCAGGCCATCCCGGATGATTTGCCGGACGCGTTGCCGCCGCACCCGGACAAAAAGCAGACGCAGCTTGTGCTTGAGGATTTGTGTGCCAGTGGCAATCCGTTTGCCAGGCAATACCTGCGCCTGCTTGGATCAGCCGGGCAGACATTCCTGGCCACGGTGGAACGAATTATGAAAAAACCATCCAACCAGGATGTGATGGTTGAATTGATGCATGCGATGGCGGCGTATAATCGTCCATTGCCGTTGCCCGGGGATGTGATCGGCGATATTGACACAATTGCCCCGTCGGTTGATGCAATGCTGAATGGCGCCGATGCGCGGAACGCTGCGGCAGGGCAGGCGCTGGCAGCGTTGTTGCAGGCATTACCGCAGGCACGCCCGAAAATACATGCAATGCTGTCGCTTGCCATGCTTGATGAGCCGGTCCTGAATCCGGTTTTCTCAAAGACCGACGCCATCGGGACTGTCATGCGCAAGAAGCTGAAACCGGTTACCGATCCGATCCAGACTCAGATCAGTATTCTGAGTAAACACTGACAAGGGAAAAGAGCTTGAAGAATATCGTCAAGATGTACTGTACAGCGTTCTGTCCGTACTGCGTGCGTGCCGAACAGTTATTGAATGCCAAAGGCGTCAAGTCAATCG
>JAOULY010000132.1 GCA_029881775.1 Gammaproteobacteria bacterium | reverse complement strand
CACCGGCGGTCAGTATGTCGCAGCGCGCACCCACCGGCACCTGGCAACCGACCGCCTCCAGCGTCAATCCGACCATGCGGGTCAGGCGCCCTTCGACCCTGAACGGCACCGTGTGGATCGCCCGTTCGCGACCCGCCCGCAACCGTTCGGCCCAGATATCGCCACGCGCCGTGAGCGGCATGTCCGTGTTATGCCTCATGGCCCGGCGGACCCGGCACCAGCGGTGCCGAGAACGGCATCGGCTATCCGTGCAATCTGTTCGTTTACCGATGCATCGATGCGCGCATGCCCGGTTGTTACAACACAACCTCCGCGCTCACAGCCTGCATCTTCAAGAATTCGCCACTGCCCTTCCTCGATAGCGGCCGACTCGTGCTCGCGCACCAGTTGCGCGTCCTCCGGGTGCAACTTCAGCGTTATCTCACGACTGGCAACCGGCAACAGGCCAATGGATTCGCGGATAACCGCCAGCACCAGCTGCGGGTCGGTCTGCAATTCGCGGCGTACAAGCTGCCGGGCAATCGTGGTGGCGAGCGACAGTAATTCCGCTTCCACGGCCTCGTCGAGTTCTTCAAACGGTTTTGCAAGTGACTGCACAAGACGCTTCAGCACTGCGACCTGTGCCTCGATCTCACCACGACCCGCGGCCAGCGCTTCCTCGCGACCTTGCGCAAAACCTTCTTCATAACCGGGCTGGCTGGCATGCCCGCCGTTGCCGCCAACGGACGGGATTCGTTCATCGATATGCGGGATGTCCCAGCGTGAGCAGGCGCCCGACCGCTGACTGTCTTTGTGGCTAGACATATTCCTCGCTACCCTTGCCGCCGATAACGATATCGCCGTTCTCCGCCATGCGTTGCGCAACCACCAGTATTTCCTTCTGGGCGGCCTGCACTTCGCTGAGCTTGACCGGCCCCTTGGTTTCCATATCGTCTCTCAGCAACTCTGCCGCACGTTTCGACATGTTGCTGAATATCTTGTCGCTGAGCGCAGCGTCCGCGCCCTTCAGCGCGATGATCAGCTGATCGCTGGACACCTCGCGCAACAGTGCCTGGACACCGCGATCATCAATATCTTTCAGGTTGTCGAACACGAACATGAGATCCTTGATTTCCTGTCCCAGCGCCTCGTCCAGTTGCATGATGCGCTCGGTAATCGCGCTTTCATCCTTGTTATCTAGGAAGTTAAGGATATCTGCCACCGTACCTGGCCCACCGACCCTGGCCGGCTTGATGCTTTTCATTTCCCGGAACTGGCTGGCGAGGATGTGATCGAGTTCTTCCAGCGCAGATGGATTAAGCTCCTCCATCCTTGCCACACGCATCAAAACATCGGTACGCGTTTCCTCGTCGAGCGAGGACAGCACGCTGGCCGCCAGGTCTGAATCCAGCTGCGACAGTACAATTGAAATTATTTGCGGGTGTTCTTCACCGACCAGTTCGGCGATTGCGACCGGGTCCATCCATTTGAGTGTCTCCAGCCCCTTTACGTTTCTGCCCTCGAGGACGCGGTTGATCATGTTGCCCGCTTTCTCCGAGCCGAGCGCCTGCACCAGCACCTTGGATACGTATTCGTCCTTGCCGACATCTGTCGGGTTCTGCTGCTGCAGTGAGCCGACGAATTCCTCCAGCACAGCGTTGATCTGCTCCCTGGATATCTTGTTCAGCGAAGACATCGCGGTGCCGACCTTGTGCACCTCGCGCGGGTCCATGTGCTTGAGTATGTTGGCGGCATACTCTTCACCCAGGCTCATTAAAAGGATAGCCGAGCGCTCTGTGCCGCTCAGGCCTGATCGTTTGTCAGCCATCCGATGCTACCCAGTCCTTGACGACATGTGCTCCACGACGCGGATCGTTCTCGATCATCGACCGCGCCATACCGAACTGTTGTTCATGAGAAATCCCTGTTGTGGCCTGTTGTGACAGGCTCACCTGGTCCTCGCCGGCCAGTTGTTGCTGGCCGGCCTGTCCAGGCGGCAGTGCGCCCGGCATCGCGGCCGGCCTGATGGCCAGTGTCCTGAGTACCGGTTTCAGCACACCCATCAACATGAACAGTACGAAAATACCGCCCAGCACCTGCTTGACCAGACCGGCCACCCAGGGCTGTTCCCAGACCGGCAGTGGCGGCATGATCTCGCCGACCTCATCAACCACCTTGAACGGGATATTGTTTACCTTGATGCTGTCGGCACGTTCCTCACTGAAACCGACCGCTTCCTTGACGAGCTCTTCGACACGCTGCAGCTCTTCACTCGTCAGCGGGACGCGTTCGGTAGCGCCGGTCTCGCCCGCCTGCGTCCGGTAATCCACCAGCACCGCCACGGACAGTTGCTTCAGGGTGCCGGGCGCGGTCCTTGTATGACTGATGTTACGATCGACTTCGTAATTACGTGTCGCACGACGTGTGCTGTTGAGCGCTGCAGCCTGCCCCTCAACGCTCTGCGCGCCGGCCACATCCGTTGTGCCGGCAGCCGGCGGCTGGTTGCTCAACGCACCCGGCACCCCGGCTACGCCGTTCCCGCGCGTGCTTTCCTCGAAGGTCTCCTCGCTGCGCACGGCGCGGTTATCGGGCTGGTAACTTTCAGTGGTACTTTCCACCACGGTGAAATCAATGTCGGCCGACACCTGGGCGCGCACACCCTGTTCGCCGACGAGCGGGGTCAGTATGTCCTCGATACGCTTGATGTAATCACTCTCGATCTTGCGCGTGTAAGTCAGTTGCCGGGAACTGCCGGCCATCACGCCGCCGTCATTGCTGCTTGTCAGCAGGCGTCCGACCTGGTCAACGACGGTCACGCCATCGGCATCCAGCCCGGGCACACTGGATGCAACCATGTGCACGATACCGGCGAGGCGCTCATCATCCAGGCGTGCCCCGGAAAACAGTCTGAGTACGACAGATGCGCGTGGCTTGTCCTTGTCACGCACAAACACGGAGCGTTTCGGAATTGCCAGGTGTACCCGTGCACTCTCGACACTCTGCAGGGTGGCTATGGTGCGGGCCAGTTCGCCCTCGATAGCACGATTAAAGCGTGCCTGCTCCATGAACTGGCTGGTACCGAAGCCCTGTTTCTGGTCAAGCAATTCGAATCCTGTGCCATTGCCACGCGGCAGACCACGACTGGCCAGTTTGAGCCGCGCCTCATGCACGTCCCCGGCCGGCACGGTAATAGCGCCCGAACCGCGCTCCAGCCGGTACGGTATGACGGCCGCATCCAGTGCGCCCGCCACCTCGGCCGTTTCCACATCGGACAGCGAGCTGAACAGCATGCTGTATTCCGGTGTGCGCGACCACAGGACAACATAGAACCCCAGCGCCACACTGGCGGCCAGTCCCAGCATGAGCCCGACCTGTCGCATGACCGGCAATGCGTTGAAGCCGCGCGCCTGTGCTGTAATGTTTTCCGGATTTACCAGTGCCATATTCTTCCCTTGCTGTGCGCGAAATTATTGTTGGCCGGCCACCCCGTCCATGGAGTGGCCGGGCCGACTACCGGGTCACATCCATGTGCCCCGTAAACCCGATAAACCTGCTCACACCGGCATACTCATAATTTCCTGGTAGGCCGACACCAGCTTGTTACGAACCGTCGTCATCGCCTGGAACGACAGGCTGGATTTCTGCATCGCGATCATTACCTCAGCCAGGTCGACATTCGGATCCTCGGCCTCGAACGCCGCTGCCAGTTTGCTTGATGTTTGCTGCGTCTCGTTGACCTTGCTGACCGAGTCCTGCAACAGGCCCGCAAAATCCGCACGCTCCGCGCTGTCTACCTGTGCTGCCGGCGCCGCACCCGCCTGCGCCATGGAAGACATGGCACGCATCTGTGCCAACACCTGGTCGATACCCATCTCGCTCATGACACACCTCCGGCCGCGGGTACTGACAGATCCATACCGGCATCACGCAAGCGTGCAATCTTGTAACGCAGCGTCCGCGGACTGATTCCCAATCGTGCAGCCGCATCCTTGCGGCTTCCATTTCCGGCTTCCAGTGCCTGGATAATCAATTCCCGCTCCTTGATCTTCAGGTCCGAGCCCAGCGCACGTGAAGACCCCGGCAGCCGCTCAAGCTGCATTGCAGACGATGTATCCACATGGACTTCCTCTTCGTCCAGGCTGATATCACCGACTTCGATGGAACCCCCGCTGGTGAGTATCAACGCACGTTGAATCACGTTTTCGAGTTCGCGTACATTGCCCGGCCACGAATGCGACAACAGGCGATGCCCGGCCTCGCCCGAAATGACAGGGCATGCATCAGCCGACACGTAACGACTGACAAGTGTCCTTGCCAGCGGCAAAATGTCAGCGGGCCGATCACGCAATGCGGGGATGTTGAGCGGAAAAACATTCAGGCGATAAAACAGGTCCTGCCTGAATTTACCGGCGTTAACGGCATCCCGGAGCTTGCGGTTGGTAGCCGCGAGAACACGCACATCGAGCGCTATGGTTTCTCGCCCGCCCAGACGTTCCACTTCACGTTCCTGAAGTACCCGCAGGAGTTTTGCCTGCAGTCCGAGGTCCATCTCGGAGATTTCGTCCAGCAGCAGCGTACCGCCCTGTGCCTGCTCGAATTTACCGGGGTGTGCCTGGTAGGCACCGGTGAATGCACCCTTCTCGTAGCCGAACAGCATGGACTCGAGCATATTCTCGGGTATGGCTGCACAGTTGATGGCGACGAACGGGGCGTTCTTGCGGGAAGAGTTCCGGTGTATGTAACGGGCGAGCATTTCCTTGCCGGTGCCCGACTCACCGTTAATCATCACGGTGACCTCGGCTGCAGCAACACGGTCTGCGAGTATGACCAGTTCCCTGGAACGCCGGTCCTCGGCGATCAACTCACTGTCTGCTACCTGGAATACAGGCTTGCCCATTACAACCTCCATGTCCCGAAGCACTCGTCCGAACCGCCTTGCAATCGGTCCGGACTGTGTTTCAATTACCCGCATCAGCACGGGCGCCAAAATCCTTTTAGCTTGTGACCTTGCCGGGTCACCGGAACTTCGCTGAAAAACAATGCAGGGAGCGTGCCAGAATGCTTTTTGCTACGCGTTACAGTTAGTTAACTTTGCTAACATGCCCAGGTGTCATTTTTTCTACACCCTTAACAAGACGTTACGATTCCCGTTTGACGGAATAATGACGCATAACCGCCCGTGGAGGCGGTGCAGAGAAGCGGCAATCTGTTGCCGCCCGGCAACGGATTGCCGGTTGTTTATAGTCGCAATCAATGTATAAATCTAACGGACGCGACTGGATCAGCTGCACATCGTACGGAACAGTAATTGCACGCATCGAGTCATGCCAAGACTGACTGGAACTGACTAACTTGACTGTTTATTCACTGGACAAACTGATTGCCGAAACGCGCCGGCTGGCCGCCGAGTACAAGCGTTCGACCGGGCAATCGCTGCCGGTATCCGGCGAAATCGCCCGCCATGACGCTGCCCGCATACTCGACCTGACACTCTGCGAACCGAGGGTGGGCGGCGTCGATGCCATTGGTAACGGCAAACGCGAGGGCCAGCGCATCCAGATCAAGTCGCGCATCCTGACGACAGATTCAAAATCAGGCACCCGGCTCGGCCAGCTGAACACCAGCGGGGACTGGAATACGCTGCTGTTGATCATCATGGACGAGGATTACGAACCGTGCGAGATCTACGAGGCCGCGCGCGATGACATCATGGATGAAGTCGATGAAGCAGCCGGCAGCAAACGCGCCAAACGTGGCGCACTGTCCGTGGCCAAGTTCAAGAATATCAGCTGGCTGGTCTGGACCCGCGAAACAGGCCTTGAGGCAGTGTTGTAACTGCATCCTGCAAGACTCGTTTTATAGCCACGAATCCCATCAGTGCCGTAACCCGGATGCAACGCAGTGGAATCCGGGGAACACCCCCGGATTACGTTTCACTCCAGCCGGACTACCGGTTGTGGCACCGCAGTGTCGTAGCCCGGATGCAACGCAGTGGAATCCGGGAGACAGCCCCGGATTACGTTTCACTCCATCCGGGCTACCGGTTGTGGAACCACAGTAGGGGGAAGGTTAAGTGCCGTAGGGTGCGCCGTGCGCACCAGCCGCTCAGGTCAGGCGGCGGTCCTGGAGGACAATGCCGTAGCCCGGATGCAACGCAGTGGAATCCGGGGAGACAGCCCCGGATTACGTTTCACTTCATCCGGGCTACGGTTGTGGAACTACGCT
>JAOULY010000131.1 GCA_029881775.1 Gammaproteobacteria bacterium | reverse complement strand
TGTGTTTACTGCAAATCCCGCCAGTCAGCGGGAGAATTGTCCCGCTCATACGGTTGGCAAGCGTGTCTCGCGGCGCAGCACGACCGGCTGAAACGCGGCATCTGTTTCGGTTGCACGTCCGAAGCGACGCAACCAGAGCAGGCAGACAAGCAGGCCGACCGCCGCACCGGCCATGGCCGGCCAGTCGGAACCGCTTGAGGTGATGCGCTCGCCCACAAACTGTCCGGCCAGCGCTCCGGCAAACAGGCCGGCCAGCGGCACTGCATAGACGGCGAGTGAACCGCGGACCACCCCGGATTCCGCAATACCGATCACCACGTGATCACCAATGCGGGCATCAATCCTGTTGACCACGCGCAGGCGCATTCGTTTCCTGCCCAGCACTTTCGCTATTGCGCCGGTACCGCAGCCCTTGCGGGCGGAACAGCTGCCGCAGGTCGACTGACGCTCGCTCTCGATCCAGGCAAATTCGCCCTCGACATCCACAACCTGTCCGGTTTCCTCAAGCACCTTACGAAGACCCCTGCCGGCTTACCGACGTGGCAATCATTTTTACGGTTGCCGGCGGCACTTCGCCGACGACTGTTACCTGGTAACCGTCAATCACGGTACCGTAGGCATTCATGGCACCCATACTCGACGGGCCGGTAAACGCATCGGTCTCGGGCATGGTACGTTCTATATATACCGATACGGTTGCCATCCCATCGGTAAAAACCATGTGTTCAGCGTCACTGCCCTGCTCATGCAGGCGACGGCGGCGAAAATCGGACAACATGAAACCGGTCGGCAATTGCCTGACTGCCCACCCCGGCGAGCCCTGCGCCGGATCTTCGGCCGTCTTTATTTCGGTCTGGCGGTGCCAGGTATAACCATCACCAGTCAGCGACGGTTGCAATTCGCTCGCCGGAATATCGGTATCGATATCCAGTGTGGTGAAGACCACCTGCTCAATGGCCTTGCCGTCCGCGCCGGTCAGGTCGGATTTCAGCAGCATGCGGGAATCTTCCTCGATCCAGAAGCGGTAGCCATAACGGAATTCATCTTTTGGCGTAACGGCAATCACGCGGGCGCTGTAACCAATAATCTGGTCGCTGCCTTTTTCTTCCAGCTGGTAATAGCGCGAGATAGCAGCAAGATCGTCCGGCACGACAGGGAACAGCTGTGGTGCCCGGCTTTGGCCGAACATCACCGATTTGTTATCCGGGAGAATACAGGTGACAGAACGGTCATCGCGTAATACTTCCCGCGCGCTGCCGGTGAGCGACACCAGTCGTTCGCGCTGGCCGCCGTCATCGACACGATGGATAATGCGCATAACATCGAGTCGGCCGTTATGCTGGTAGACGAACGTCCCGTCGTAGTCGAGTTGCTTGAGTGCGTCGGACATGCTGTTCAGCCACTGGCTTGCGGTATCCGCAGCGGACACCTGGCCACAACAGCACAACAGAATAAGAACCAGACGATTCACGACGTCATGTACCGTCATACCCCGCACAACGGCGTGCACAAGACAGTCCGTGATATATCATTCGACGTCCTCTTGGCCCCTGCTCTGCTCACCCTGTCCAACAATGCGCACATAGGGCAGCATACCGCGGTTAACGGCAAATTCATTGTGGTTGACCAGGTAGGCTTCGAGACCACGATTTGATGAGCGCGCCACCGGCGCCTGCCCTTCGGCACGAATGTACTCCGCCGGGGCCGCGGCAACGGCTGGCGTGTTTTGCGGCGTTGTTTCACGCACGGACTGCAGCGACAGTACCGCAACTACTGCAACCGAGGCCGCCACGGCGAAACCGGCAAACGGCCGGAATAAACGACCGAACTGCATACTGGCAGGCGCGGGCTGCGGTGCGACCTCGTCCTGCAGGGCGGCCTGTACACGCAGGTGAAAATCCGGATCGACCTGTGCAGGCAGATTGTTCTTCAGTGCATCGCTGATCAGCTGGTAACGCGCAAACCGGTCACGCAGGGTTTCATCCTTGCCCATCTGCCGCAGCAAAAGCGCGGCTTCGCCCGTAGCCAGCTCGTCGTCAACCAGCGCCGAGAGTTGTTCGTTCAATGTGTCTTTCATTGTTGCATGCCCGTAAAAATATCAATCCAGCAGGGGTCTCAATTTATCGTCAATCGCGTCTCTTGCCCGGAATATTCTCGATCTGACCGTGCCGATCGGGCAATCCATGGCTTGCGCAATCTCTTCGTAACTCATCCCCTCGAGTTCGCGCAGGGTAATCGCAGTACGCAAATCATCCGGCAGACTTTCGATCGCAGCGGCAATGGTTTCTTTTAATTCTTCGCTTAACAACATGCGTTCCGGTGTCGCGTATTCCCTGAGACCCGTCGCACCATCATATTGTTCCGCATCTACGGCGTCGATATCCGCCCTGGGCGGCCGCCGGTTGCTTGCAACAAGGTAGTTCTTGGCCGTGTTGATCGCAATCCGGTAGATCCAGGTATAAAAAGCACTGTCACCCCTGAAACGGCCAAGCGCCTTGTAGGCCTTGATGAAGGCCTCCTGGGCGACGTCCATGGCCTCATCCTGGTCATGCACGTAACGGTAAGCTAACTGTATGATCTTGCTTTGGTATTTCTGAACAAGGATATCAAACGCGGTCTTGTCACCAGCCTGTACCCGTTCTACCAGTGCCTGATCGATGCTTCTCTCGCCCATCCGGGCAGTCTCCCGTCAGCCCGGAATACCCCGATAGACAGTGCGCACCGGGGATAGTTCGGGTTATTGTATGGAAATCAGCTATTTTGAACCAAACGGTATGGTAACGACAAACCGATTCGATGTCCTGATTATTGGTAGCGGCGCCGCCGGCCTCAGCCTGGCGCTGCGCCTGCCCGACCACGTCAGGATCGCCGTGCTGGCGAAAAGCAACCTGGAAGAAGGCTCTACCCTCTATGCCCAGGGCGGCATCTCGGCTGTAACCGACCCGGCGGACACCTTCGAGTCACACATTGCCGATACGCTGGATGCCGGTGCCGGCCTGAATAAACCGGAAGCCGTGCGCTTCACCATTGAGAATGCCCCGGCCGCAATTGACTGGCTGGTCAGACTCGGCGTCCCGTTCACCCGTCACAACGGGTCCGGCGACCCGGAGCGCTTTCACCTGACCCGGGAAGGCGGCCACTCCACGCGGCGGGTCCTGCACGCCGCCGACGCAACCGGGCGGGCCATGGAAACCACGCTGGCCGCTGAAGCCCGCAAGCGCGACAACATCACGCTGCTCGAATATCACATTGCCATCGACCTGATTACCGGCGCCAAGCTGGGGCTGTCCGACAACCGTGCCCTCGGTGCGTACGCGCTGGACTGCCACAGCAAACATGTCAAGGCCATCCCCGCGCATAACGTGGTGCTGGCCACCGGCGGCGCCAGCAAGGTTTACCTGTACACGAGTAACCCGGATACATCCAGCGGCGACGGCATTGCCATGGCGTGGCGCGCCGGCTGCCGCGTGGCGAACATGGAGTTCAACCAGTTCCACCCCACCTGCCTGTTTCACCCGCAGGCCAAGTCGTTCCTGGTAACAGAAGCGGTCCGTGGCGAAGGCGGACAATTGCGCCTGCCGGATGGCAGTACCTTCATGGAACGGTTCGACGAACGCGGCAACCTCGCGCCACGCGATATTGTTGCGCGGGCCATCGACCATGAAATGAAACGCCTGGGTGCGGAATACGTGTTACTCGACATCAGTCACAAACCCGCCCCGTTCATCAAGGAACACTTCCCCAATGTCTATGCGCGTTGCCGCGAACTGGGTTACGACATGACACTCGAACCTATCCCGGTGGTGCCGGCCGCGCACTACACCTGCGGCGGCGTCATCACCGACCTGCGCGGCCGCACCGACCTGGAGGGTTTGTATGCCATCGGCGAAGTCACCTGCACCGGCATGCACGGCGCCAATCGCATGGCCAGCAACTCACTGCTTGAATGCCTGGTATTCGCCGCCTCGGCCGCTGAACACATCACCGAAACCCTGGTCGACCGGCCGGACATCCCGGAGTTGCCGGCCTGGGATGAATCCCGCGTACGCGATTCAGACGAAGAAGTGGTCGTCAGCCATAACTGGGACGAGTTGCGCCGCTGCATGTGGAACTATGTCGGCATCGTCAGGACTGACAAACGCCTCGCCCGCGCGTGGCGTCGGGTGGACCTGTTGCAGCAGGAAATACAGGAGTATTACAGCAACTTTACCGTCTCCGGCGACCTGCTGGAACTGCGTAACCTGGCGCAGGTTGCCGCACTGATCATTCGTTCAGCACAGCTGCGCAAGGAAAGCCGCGGTTTGCATTACACGCTGGATTACCCGGAAACAGACCATTCGCGCCCGCCTGAAGACACCGTGCTTAGCCCGTCAGCCAGCGGTGAAATCGACATGACGCCAGCCCAACAGCGCGCGGCTAGCTAATACTGAAATCCGTAAAGTTCACGGCCGGGACCGGCGTGCATTCACAGTGTTCAACCTGCGCGTGTGGCGGCCCGCGCCGCAACCAGTCACACAGGGCGGCAACACTGTCGTCATTACCGCAGGCGACGACTTCAACCCGGCCGTCGGGCAGGTTGCGCGCATAACCGTTCACCCCCAGTCGCACTGCCTGTTCACGGGTTGAGGCGCGAAAGAACACGCCCTGCACGCGACCTTCAACCAGGCAGCGCCGGCAACTCATGCCGCAACCGTCTTACTGTTGGGCCACCTGGTCTTTTTTGCGGGCAATGTATTTCTCGATATCCTTGCGCGTAACCGGCCCTTCCTGGCGTGCAACGGATTCACCTGCCGGGGAGATGATGTAGGTGGTCGGCAGACCGAGTATCGGGCCAAGTGCTGTCACCGGCACCGGCTCACTGCGCAGGACCGGGTAACTGATCATGTGTGAATCAACAAATTCAGCGAGGTACTCGGTATTCACTTCCTCATGGTTGATGCCCAGCACCACCAGCGAGTCGCGGTTATTGTCGTACAGGTCGACGAGGTCCGGGATTTCTTCCAGGCACGGCGGACACCAGGTTGCCCAGTAATTGACAATGACCCACTTGCCACGGAAATCGGACAACGACACCGACTTGCCCTTGATGTCCGGCAGGGTGAAATCGACCGGATCCCCGGCGTAGGACGTAGCGGTAAACAGGGCCGCCAGCAGTATCAGTACACGCATTAACATTCTCCAGACCAGATGCAACAGATCATTTAGCGGCCATATTATACCCTGCCGTCACAATTCAGTAGTGTGCTACTTCCCCCGGCACGAAACCGTTACAATTGTGACTACTGCAACCCGACGAGGTTCCACCCGGCCAGTTGACATGAGTACCATTAAAGAACAGGACTTTATAGACAGTATCTGCGATGGCCTGCAGTACATATCCTATTATCATCCGCCGGATTTTATCCGCGCGATGACGGCTGCCTGGGAACGCGAGCAGGCGCCTGCCGCCAGGGACGCCATGGCCCAGATCCTGATCAACTCCCGCATGTGCGCCGAGGGCCACCGGCCGATTTGCCAGGACACCGGTATCGTCAACGTATTCCTCAAGATCGGCATGGATGTCCGCTGGGACAGCACGCGCAGCATTGATGACATGGTGAACGCCGCGGTCAGCCGCGCCTACACCGATGCGAACAACCCGCTGCGCGGCTCGATTGTCAGCGACCCGGCCGGTGAACGGCGCAATACCGGCGACAACACCCCCGCCGTCATCCACAAGGATGTGGTACCGGGCGATACCGTCGAGGTCACGGTGGCGGCCAAGGGCGGCGGCTCCGAAAACAAGTCACGTTTCGCTATTCTCAATCCCAGCGATGACATCGTCGCCTGGGTACTCGAACAGGTGCCGACCATGGGCGCCGGCTGGTGTCCGCCGGGCATACTCGGCATCGGTATCGGCGGCACCGCCGAGAAAGCCATGCTGATGGCCAAGGAAGCCATCCTGGAGCCGATCACCATCCATGAACTGCAGGCGCGCGGGCCGCAATCCCGGCTGGAAGAATTGCGACTGGAAATATTCGACAAGGTCAACGCGCTCGGCATCGGTGCGCAGGGGCTGGGCGGCCTGACTACGGTACTGGACGTGAAGCTGAACGATTACCCCACGCATGCCGCCTCAAAACCGGTCGCCATGATCCCCAACTGCGCGGCCACGCGGCATGTGCATTTCACGCTGGACGGGAGTGGGCCGGCAAAACTCGACACACCGCGGCTGGAAGAC
>JAOULY010000130.1 GCA_029881775.1 Gammaproteobacteria bacterium | reverse complement strand
CCGGGCACTGAATTGCCGGCATGCTTTTCCCGGTAACCCGCGATCTCTTTCAGGAACACTTCACCGTACTTATCCAGTTTCTTCTCGCCAACGCCATTGACCTGCAGGAACTCGGTTTTTGAGTTGGGCAACAGGATCGCCATCTGGGTGAGCGCAGCATCGCCGAATACCATGTAGGGTGCTATCCCCTCTTCCCTTGCCAGGTCCTTGCGCAACTCGCGTAACAGCTCGAACAGCAGCTCGTCCCTGCCCTCGACGGCAACGGCCAGCTTCTTCTGCTTGCGCGCGCGTTCGCGCAAACGCGGCCTGGCGAGTTCCAGCCGGACCTCGCCTTTCAGCAGCGGCCGCGCCTCTTCGGTCAGTTTCAGCACAGAGTAATTGGCGATATCCTGCAGCAGGTAGCCACGGTGGATTAACTGGCGGAACAGGCTGGTCCACTCGGCATCACTGCGGTCAGCGCCGATTCCGTAGGTACTCAGCCCGGAGTGACGCAGCGTGCGTATACGTTCGTTATCCATCCCGCGCAACACATCAACCACGTGGCGCATGCCGAAACGCTGTCCCACGCGGTAGACACAGGACAGCGCCTTGCGGGCGTCATCCGTCGCATCGTAGCACTCGGGCGGGTCGGCGCAGATGTCGCAGTTACCGCAGTCCTTGCCGGAGTCATCGCCGAAATAGTTCAGCAATACACGCCGCCGGCAGGTCAGTGATTCGGCAAACGCCACCATGCTGTTGAGCTTGTGCGTCTCGATCCGGCGCTGCTGTTCATTGTCGCCCTGCTCGACCATCCGCCGCGCCAGCACCATATCCTGCGCCCCGAACAACATCAGCGCCTCGGCAGGCAAGCCGTCACGCCCGGCCCGCCCGGTTTCCTGGTAATAGCTTTCGATATTCTTCGGCAGGTCATAGTGAACCACGAAACGCACATCGGGCTTATCGATACCCATGCCGAAGGCGACCGTTGCCACGACGATGTCCACCTCGTCACGCATGAACTTCTCATGCGCGCCCTGGCGCGCGGCTGCAGGCAACCCCGCATGGTAAGGCATGGCACGCACACCGAGCGCCTGTAACTTGCCGGCAATCTCTTCGACCCGCTTGCGGCTGAGCGCATAGACAATACCGGACTCGCCCTGCTGCCGCTCAAGGAAAGCCGTCAGCTGTTCGAACGGCTTGCGTTTCTCCAGTGCGGCATAGCGGATATTGGGGCGGTCAAACCCGGCGATATGGACGGCAGGGTCCCGCAGGCGTAACCGCTGGATAATGTCCGCACGTGTCTGCGGGTCAGCCGTGGCGGTCAGCGCCACCATCGGCACTGTCGGGAACTGCGCACGCAACTCACCCAGCTGCGCATACTCCGGACGAAAGTCGTGCCCCCACTGGGAAACGCAATGCGCCTCGTCCACCGCGAGCAGGGTAATCTCGATGTCCTGCAAGCGCGCCTGGAAGCTGGCGGACAACAGTCGCTCGGGTGCGACATACAACAGCTTGAGCTCACCGGCATGCAATTGCGCCAGGATCCGGCGGGAATCGGCCTCGTTCAGCGATGAGTTATAACAGGCCGCCATGACGCCGTTGGCCTGCAAGGCGTCAACCTGGTCCTTCATCAGCGAAATCAGCGGCGACACCACGATTGCCGTGCCCGGTAGCCGCAGGGCCGGGATCTGGTAGCACAAAGACTTGCCACCACCGGTCGGCATTAATACAAAGGTATCGCGCCGTGACAGCACGTCATTGATGATCGCCTGCTGATCGGGACGAAATTCGCTGAAGCCGAATACAGACTGGAGGATATCTTGCGGTGATTGCTGCACTGTGGAATACGGCGTCAAATAAGCGGGCGTCTGTTATCGGGAGCGACCGAGCCTAACCACACACTCCGCCCAAAGCAATCAGCATATCTGCATGCGTCCCTTCAGCCTCGCCAGACAGCAATCAGCAGAACACTCTGTCATCCTGTTTCCGACACATTTCGTTTATTTTACTTATTGATATTTATAGCATTTCATGGAAATACTATCCTGCCATGACAGCGCAGGCTGTGGACTGTTCAAGCCGATTTGCGCGGGGACCGATAAGTTTCATTCAGACACCAGCATATGCGTATACCGATATGAGTCACGCCAGGAAGGTTTTGAGATGAACGAGACTACCCGGACAGAAGCCGAAGCAGCCACCCGATCTTTTCAGTTTACCGGCAAAGGCGGTGAATTTTTCAGGATCTGGATCGTCAACCTGATCCTCAGCATTCTCACCCTGGGCATCTATTCCGCCTGGGCAAAGGTACGGACAAACCGTTACTTTTACGGCAACACACAGGTCGATAACAGCGGCTTCGAATACCATGCCAGGCCGCTGGCGATCCTGAAAGGTCGCCTGATCGCGGTAACCCTGTTGCTGGTCTATGTCCTGATCGGCCAACTGTTCCCGGCCGCCGGTATGGCATTCGCACTGCTACTGCTGCTGGCGACACCGTGGGTCATGTGGCGGAGCATGCAATTCAATGCCCGCATGAGCAGCTATCGCAATGTGCGCTTCGGCTTCAACGGCTCGCTCAATGATGCCTATAAGTACCTCCTGTACATACCGCTTATTCCCCTGTTGACCGCGCTCCTGGCCGGCATCGTGATGTGGTTTGTTACAGGTAACGCCGACCCTGGCGCATACGTGCCGCTGGTTGTGACCGCATTCCTGGTAACCTACCTGATGTTCCCGTTCCTGCAAAAGGCAATCACCACCTACTATATAGGTAATCACCGCTACGGCCAGGGCATGCTGCACGTCGACTTGTCAGCGAAAAAATATTACCTGATTTACCTGTGCATGTTCGGCTGGTCGATCCTGATCTTTGCCGGCATCTTCCTGACTGCTGCAGCTGCCATGTATTTCTCCGGAATCAATATCGCGGCCATGCTGCCGGCAGCAGAGGGCGAGATACCGGCCATGGCCATGGCACCCGTGATTGCCGCAACCGTGTTCGTGTATATCGCCATGCTATCCGCCGGTGTCTGGATCAAGGCCTATGTCAAAGCGCATGTTCGCAATCATGTGTTCAGTAATATCCAGCTGGATAATGTCCTGCGCCTGGAGTCCAGCATCACGACGGGGCGCCTGTTCCGCTTTTACCTGGCCAATATCCTGCTGATGATCTTCACGCTGGGGTTTGCCTATCCATGGATCAAGGTGCGTATTGCCCGGATCATGGCGGACACAACTCACGCACAACTGGCCGGCAGTCTCGACCAGTATGTCAGCCTGCAGCAAAGCAGGCAGTCTGCCATTGGCGATGAAATCGGCGAGGCATTCGACCTGGATGCCAACCTGGACCTGGCCTTTTGATACAAGGCTGGCATTATCCAGCTGACAGCTCGGCCCGCTACGAGGCCGTGCTGTCAGCCGACGGCAGTCGGTTCACCGTCACACCCAGTCCACATTCACCCGTCACCGGCAACATACAGGACCTGGACGTCAGTCCTCGCGTTGGCAACATCCCCCGCAAGATCACCCTGCCGGACCGTTCCGTATTCGAGACGACAGACAATGACGGTATTGATGACCTGCTCGCTGCCAGCGGACACAAGGCACGCCGGGATGGCGTGCTGCATCACCTCGAATCCCGCTGGCACTGGATCGCAATCGCGCTGCTGCTCACCCTGCTGACGGGTTTTGCCGCACTGCGCTGGGGCATGCCGTGGGCCAGCAAGGAAATCGCCTACGCGATGCCGGTCCGGGCAACAGAAATCATTTCGGAGCAGACACTGGACATACTGGACCGGTCAATCCTTGATGCAAGTGAGCTACCGGCCGCACAACAGCAGCGCATCCGGCAACACTTCGAACAGACGCTGTTACCGTTGCAAGACGAGGCCTTTTCCTACCAGCTGCACTTCAGGAAAATGTCAAATATACCCAATGCCTTTGCCCTGCCGTCCGGGGATATTGTCATCACCGATCGCCTGATCGAACTGGCCGCCAACCAGGAAGAAATCGATTCAGTGCTGTTGCATGAAATCGGCCACGTGGTTCACCGGCACGGCCTGCAACAGGTCCTGCACTCGTCGTTTATGACCATTGCGATCATAATGATTTCCGGCGATGTCACCGCCACGAGCAACATTGCCGTCGCATTGCCGGTGTTCCTGCTGGAAAACCATTACTCCCGGGAAAATGAAACCGAGGCGGACCACTATGCCTTTGAACGCATGCTCGATGCGGGTATCGACCCGGTGTATTTCGGCCGTATCATGAAATCCATCAGCAGCAACGCGGATACCGGCAAGACCGATATTACCGGGATCAAAGAGACTGACAGTAACGAGACCGCGCTACTCAAGTACCTCTCGACCCACCCGTCGACGCCTGACAGGGTACAGCAGGCTGAACAGTATTCCAGGCAGTTCAGCCATCGGACCACGCAATAACCGCCGTGTCGCTGCGCAGCATTCCCGGCCACCCCGGTGATGATGGAACCGGCAAAACAATCTTCCATTCGTCCCGCTGTCACTGTTACAGGTAATTAGCCGGCATTCTGTTCAGCCAGGCAGCGTCTATTCCCGGCGCCCTCTTTTACTCAAACCCGCGTTCAAGTACCCTGCCGTTAATGATCTCGGCACTAACACTCACCTCATCACCGACAGGTAACGACCCATGCGCCTGCTGACCTTCGGCACCGCCGCGCTGCTGGCAATGGCCGGTTTCGTGGTCGCCTGGCAGTTTGTGAACCCCGCACCACCGCATACACTGGTGATCGCCACCGGACAGGCCGACGGCGCCTATTACCTGTTCGCGCAACGCTACCGTGAATTACTGGCGGAAAACGACATCACACTGGAGATACGCACAACAGCGGGCTCGGTCGAGAACCTCGGCCTGCTGGCAGATGGCAGTGTCAACCTGGCCTTCGTGCAGGGCGGCACGGCCGATAAAACAAAAGACCATACATTGACCAGCCTCGGCAGCCTCTACTATGAGCCGCTCTGGGTGTTTTACCGCGGTACGCAGACACTGTCACGCCTCGGTCAATTACAGGGAATGCGTATCGCTATTGGTGAAGACGGCAGCGGCACCCATGCCATAGCCAACCAGTTGCTGGCGGACAATTTCATCGATAACGACGCAGAGACCATCCAGTCCATCGGCGGTGCCACGGCAGCAGAGGCACTGCGCAGCGGGAACATCGACGCCCTGTTTCTCGTCGCCTCGCCGGCCGCGCCGCTGGTGCAACAGCTCCTGTACGAACAGGATATACAGTTAATGTCATTTGCACGCGCCACTAGCTACACACGCCTGCACCCGTTTCTGTCCGCCGTCACCCTGCCCGAGGGTGTAATCGATCTGCAGGCCAACATTCCGTCACGTAACACCACCCTGCTGGCGGCCACGGCCAACCTCGTCGTCGGCGAAGACTTTCATCCCGCGCTGGTCAGCCTGCTGTTACAGGCCGCTACGCGTGTACAGGGAACCGGCGACGTGCTTGGCCGGCCAGGCACTTTCCCCAACCGGGATAATCTCGAATTTCCACTGAATGATGATGCGCGCCGTTTCTACAGGCACGGCCCCCCGTTTCTGCAGCGTTACCTGCCGTTCTGGACGGCCAGCATGATTGACCGGCTCAAGGTGATGCTGGTCCCGTTGCTGACACTGCTGCTGCCACTGATCAAGATCATGCCACCGGCCTACCGCTGGCGCGTGCGCAAGAAGATTTATCGCTGGTATGAAGAGTTACAGGCGCTGGATACGGAAACACCAAAACAACTCACCGGGGAGGCCCTGGTGCTGCTCCGTCATGAACTGGACAAGCTGGAAGAGGAAGTGCGCAAGGTCGAAGTCCCCCTGTCCTACGCCGATGAACTCTACAACCTGCGCCTGCATATCGGCCTGGTTCGCAACAAGTTATTGGTAAAACAGCAATAACAGGGCTCATCAGCCGCCCCCCCGGGTTGCCCGGAGGGATCAAATATTCTCATGCCGGTGCCGATAACCTGTATTGCAAGCACCTGATAAGCCGACCGGTTACTGACCGGCGCCCAGGGCCAGGGAAGGCGGACCGCATTGCTCAATCTACTTAAACAGCGAGCCTGTTTCGCCCCACCATCCCTGGCAGCTGCATCCTTGTAAAACACGGAGCTGAGCACACCGATGGGCCTATTTTCCAAAGCCAGGCAGGCACCCGCAGAGCCGCACAGCGCGGACGTCGCTACCGGGACTGTCGACACCACGACGCCGCCGGATGACAGGGCGC
>JAOULY010000129.1 GCA_029881775.1 Gammaproteobacteria bacterium | reverse complement strand
AGTCGAAACGTGGCTCCGGCGGCGTGATGGTGGCCTTCTCTTTCTTGCGGACGTCGCGCACATCTTCCTGCACGGACTGCGCGGGCAGTGACTCCATGACGACCACCTGGGTGGTCGAATCATTTGTCTGCATCTTTATATAAACGAGAAAGGCTATGAACAGGCCGATGAGCAGGCCGGTCACAATACCCAGCAACGGTGATGCGCTGCGTTTATCCTTGCGGCGGTGTGCCCTGTGCTTGTAGTCGCGCGACATGGCCTGGCTGTTCCCCTACATGGTGTCCGGTGCGTGTACGCCCAGCAGTTGCAGGCCGTTGGCGATCACCTGGCGCGTGGCCTCGATCAGGCAGAGGCGCGCATTGCGTAGTGTAGCGTCATCAGTGATGAATGTGTGGGCGTTATAATAAGTATGGAAATCATTCGCCAGTTCACGCAGGTAATGGGTCAGTGCGTGTGGCTCATGGTTGAAAGCGGCAGATTCAAGTACTTCCGGGTAGCGCGACAGGTTGACCAGCAGTTCGTCCTCGTGTGATTCAGCAAGCGTGCCCAGTGCCTTGAGGCCGCAGTCCTTGTCCCATTCGATTTTCTTTTCGGCCAGCTGGCGAAACACGCTGCACACGCGCGCGTGTGCATACTGGATGTAGTAGACCGGGTTGTCGTTTGATTGCGACTTGGCCAGGTCGAGGTCGAAGTCCATGTGTTGCTCGCACTTGCGCATGACATAGAAGAAGCGCGCGGCATCATTACCGACCTCGTTGCGCAGTTCACGCAGCGTGACAAATTCGCCGGAGCGCGTCGACATCTGCACCTTCTCCCCGCCGCGGTAGAGCACGGCGAACTGCACCAGCAGCACATCCAGTCGGTCGGGATCATCACCGAGCGCCTGCAGTGCCGCTTTCACGCGCGGTACGTAGCCATGGTGGTCGGCGCCCCAGATATCGATGACGCGGTCGTAACCGCGTTCCAGCTTGTTGGCATGGTAGGCAATGTCGGAGGCAAAGTAGGTGGTCTGCCCGTTGTCGCGCACGATGACGCGGTCTTTTTCATCGCCGTAGTCGGTTGAGCGGAACCACAGGGCACCGTCCTGTTCGTAGATGTGCCCGCTGTCCTGCAGCCGTTTGATGCAGTCGGTGACGGCATTGGTGTCGCTCAGTGAGCGTTCGGAGAACCACTCGTCATAGGTAACGCCGAATTCCTTGAGGTCCTGGCGGATGTTGCCAAGGATGGCGTCAAGGCCCGCATCGAACACCCGGCGGTAGTTATTCGTGCCCAGCAGTGTGCTGATGCGTTCTATAAGGCCGTCGATATGTGCTTCCTTGTCACCGCCGGCGGGTTCATCATCCGGCACGCCGGCGAATACTTCGGAGACCGGGTGGCGCAGCATGTCGCCGCTCTCACGGTGCAGGGTGGCGCCAATATCCCAGACATAGTCACCCTGGTAGCCGTTGGCCGGGAAGATGACGGTATCGCCACACAGTTCGAGGTAGCGCAGGTACACGCTGGCGGCGAGGATATCCATCTGTCGCCCGGCGTCATTGACGTAATATTCGCGGTGGACCGTGCAGCCGACAGCGGCGAGCAGGCTGGCGACCGCTGCACCGTAGGCGGCGCCGCGACCATGTCCCACGTGCAACGGGCCGGTCGGGTTGGCGGAGACGAACTCCACCTGTACCCGCTGGCCGGCGCCGGCTTCGCTGCGGCCGTAGTTGTCACCCTGTTCAAGGATGTCACCGACGACATTGTGCCAGGCGTCGCTGCCGAGGTAGAAATTGATAAAGCCCGGTCCGGCGATCTCGACCTTGACGATGCCGCCGTCGGTGTTGAGTGCGGCAATGATCTTTTCCGCGAGATCGCGCGGCTTGCAGCGCGCGGCCTTCGCCAGCGTCATGGCCAGGTTGCTGGCGAAGTCTCCATGCGCGCGGTCGCGGGTGCGCTCGACCATAACGGTCGGCGTGATGTCCCCCGGCAGGTCGCCGTCAGACTGCAGTTTTGTCACCGCGTCGGTGAGAATTTTTACAATGTGTTCTTTCACGTTCTTATCCGACCGACATCCTGCAGTTGCATCTATCTGGTGTAGGAGCGGACGTTGTCCGCGAACGAATAAGCCATTGCTGTTCGCGGACAACGTCCGCTCCTACAGCGTTCCGGTTACCCGATGATTCGATCATGTCCGCCCGAATAGAGCCCGAATCACTATAAATACGAGTGAGCCGGCTATTATCCTGTCAACCGGGGCAGTTGCAACTGCCCCGGTTGTGCGGGTGTCGCCGATTAATAGGTATCCGCCGGGTCCACATCGATGGACCAGCGCACGCGGCGAGCGCTTTTCAGGCCCTCGAGTTGCCGTACCAGCAGGCCCAGCAACTGTTGCAGGCGGCCGGTCTGTTCGGATTGCAGCAATAGCTGGGCCCGGTAACGGCCGGCACGCCGTTCCATGGTGGCGGGTACCGGGCCCCAGGCCTCGACGCCGCTGATGCCGCTGTCACTGACCCGCTGACGCGCATCCTCCAGAAAATCGATCGGTTCCTGCGCGTTCGCGGCCTCCGCGCGCAGCAGCGCGATACGCGTGGCCGGCGGCAGGCCGGCGGCCTGTCGCTCCGCCAGGGCGGCCCGGGCAAATGCCGGGTAACCGCGTGTAACCAGTTGTTGCAACAGCGGATGATCCGGATGTGCGGTCTGGATGATGACCTCGCCGCGGCGTTCGTGACGCCCGGCACGTCCGGCGACCTGCACGATCAGCTGGGCCATGCGCTCGCTGGCGCGGAAATCGGTGCTGAACAGGCCATGGTCGGCATCGAGGATGGCCACCAGGGTCACGTTGGGGAAGTGATGACCCTTGGCCAGCATCTGCGTGCCCAGCAACAACTGCCGTTCACCGCTTTCCGCCTGTGCCAGCAAGGCCTGCAGTTCACCCTTGCGGCGCGTCGTGTCGCGGTCGATGCGGATGCGTTCGATATCGGGGAAACGCTCGGCCAGCGCCTGGCCAACACGCTCCGTGCCCTGGCCGACCGGGTGCAGTTCCGTGCTGTTGCATTGCGGGCAGACGGTATCGACCGGCCGCTGGCTGCCGCAGTGGTGACAATGCAGGTGGTTATCGGCGTGGTGCCAGGTCATGCGGGCGTCGCAACGCCGGCATTCGGCCACCCAGTCACACTCGTAACACATCAGCGTCGGCGCAAAGCCGCGGCGATTGAGGAACAGCAGTACCTGGCCGTGCGCGTCCAGGTGTGCGCGGATGGCGTCGAGCAGGGGATAAGACAGGCCGTCTTCGAGCGGCTGGTTGCGAATATCGAGGACCTTGAAGTCCGGCATGCGGGCATTACCGGTGCGCTCCGGCAGGGTGCAGTGCTGGTAGCGGCCCTGCTCGACGTTGTACAGGCTTTCCAGTGAGGGCGTGGCGGACCCCAGTATGACCGGGATATCAAGGTGACGTGCGCGCCAGACGGCAAGGTCGCGCGCCGAGTAGCGGAAGCCATCCTGTTGTTTTAGCGAGGCATCGTGTTCTTCGTCCACCACGATCAGGCCGGGACGCGCCAGTGGCGTGAAGATGGCGGAGCGCGTGCCGATGACGATGGCGGCTGCGCCGCTGCGTGCCTGCTGCCAGGCTGTCAGGCGTTCGCGGTCGTTCAGCCCCGAGTGCAGGATGGCCAGCGGGATCTGGAAACGCTGCCTGAAGCGTGTCACCAGTTGTGGCGTCAGGCCGATCTCGGGCACCAGCAGCAGTACCTGTTGTCCACGCGACAGAACCTTTTCAATAAGTTGCAGGTAGACCTCGGTCTTGCCGCTGCCGGTCACGCCTTCCAGCAGGCAGGGGTGGAAATGATCGAGCGATGCCAGCATGGTTGTCAGCGCCTGCTGCTGGTCGGCGTTCAGGGTGTGCGGCGTATCGGCGGGTGTTGTATCCGTTACATCGGGCCGACTGTGCGCAACGGATTCAATCCAGCCCTTGTCGGCGAGCGCCTGCAGCACGGCGGCCGGGGCATCGATGGCGTCGCGTGCCAGGCCGTCCGGGTGTTGCGCCAGCAGGTTGAGGGTGGCGGCCTGGCGCCTGGCGCGTGCCAGGGTGTTAACGTCAACCTGGCGACCGGCAGCCGTTAACCGCCAGCATGTAATGACCGGCGCATCGGGTGAATCACCGCGGCGCAACAGCACGGGCAGCGCGGTGGCCATGGCTTCACCAATCGGGCAGTGGTAGTAGGCGCTCGCCCATTGCACCATGGCCATGAGTTCGGCACTGAGAATCGGTTCGTCGTCGATGATCGCCGTTGCATGTTTCAGTTTTTCACGTGCGATGCCGGATTCGCCGGTTGTTTCGAGCAATATGCCAACCACGTTGCGTCGTCCAAACGGTACGCGCACGCGTTGTCCCGGTTGCAAGGTGGCGGGATTACACGCGCGCGGCGGCAGGTAATCAAAACTGCGATACAGTGGCGTGGGTACGGCGAGTCTCAAAAGCAATTCGGTCACGTTGCTGGTTGCCGGTTTGGTCGGTGACGGGGTGGTAACTTTAGCGCGTAAGCTTGAGAGGCTTTATTACCAAATGAAGCTAAGCCCTTCATCCGATTAGGGCCGAATCTTTATCCACAAAAGCTGTGGATAACTCTGTGGATAGTTTGGGGTCAGGTGTCTCAAAGGGCTTTATTTGTAGGGTTGTTGTTAAATTGAACGATTTTTATCCACAAATATAAATGTATTAAAATCAATGTTTTGTAGTTAATTAAAATTTTCTTATATAGGATCATGTTTATTGTTGTATTAAAACGACCTGTCAGTAATGACTGTGTATAAACCGGATCATTTGTGTCCTGTTCCGGTGCCGTACCAGGGGGTGAATTGTGCATTCTCAATCCCGTGAACGCCTGCCATATGACGTAATCCTGACAGCCGGAGACGCCGGGTTGGCCGCCTGCGGGGGCCATCATAGCACCGTGGGCCGGAATCCATGTCAACCGCACCAGGGTCGGTGCGTTGTACCGGCTGGGTGCGGTAATAATCGCCGGGAAAACGCAATAAAGACACACCATGTATGCCGGGGGCTATGTTAGCCGAGGCGCGCAGGGCGTTTCGACAACGGCCATGCGCATAACCAATACCCTGTAGGAGCGTCGAGCAGGCGCGATCAGGATTGGTCCACAGCATCATCAACCGCTGTAGGAGCGCAGGTCTGCGCGAACATATTCCAGTTAACCCTGTTCGCGGACAACGTCCGCTCCTACAGCGCTGTTTTTAACGCAGGGCGCCTGGCAGGCGCGATCAGGATTGGTCCATAGCATCATCAACCGCTGTAGGAGCGCAGGTCTGCGCGAACATATTCCAGCTAACCCTGTTCGCGGACAACGTCCGCTCCTACAATTATTTATGCCTGTCCCGGCGCGGTTGTCGCGCGTGGCGTCGCCTACAACTCCTTGATTGCCTGGATCAGTTCGCCGACCATCGCCTGGCCGTCACCGTACAGCATGCGGGTGTTGTCGGCGAAGAACAGCGCATTCTCCACGCCGGAGAAACCCTTGCCCTGGCCGCGCTTGATGACGATGACATTCTTCGCCTGGTCGGCGTTGAGGATCGGCATGCCGTAGATCGGGCTGTCGGGATTCGTCCGTGCCGACGGGTTGACCACGTCATTGGCGCCGATGACGAGCGCAACATCGGTTTGCGGGAACGACGGGTTGATTTCGTCAAGGTCATAGAGCAAATCGTACGACACGTTTGCCTCGGCCAGCAGCACGTTCATGTGCCCCGGCATACGGCCGGCCACCGGGTGGATGGCAAACTTCACGTCAACGCCACGCGCGCGCAGCAGCTCGGTCAGTTCGTGGATCTTGTGCTGGGCCTGTGCCACCGCCATGCCGTAGCCCGGGATGATGACCACGCGGTCGGCATAGGCCATCATGACGCCAACATCTGCCGCATCAATCGGCTTCATGCTGCCTTCGACGTTCTCGTCGGCGGCTCCACCGGCACTGCCGAAGGCGCTGAACAGGACATTGCCGATCGAGCGGTTCATGGCCTTTGCCATTAACTGTGTCAGCAATGTACCGGCAGAACCGACCACGGTACCGGCGATGATCATGGCGGCATTGTTGAGGACGAAGCCCTCGAAGGCCACGGCCAGGCCGGTCAGGGCATTGAACAGCGAGATGACGACCGGCATGTCGGCACCGCCGATCGGCAGTGCCATCATGATGCCGTAGGCCAGCGCCAGCACGAAGAACAGTGCAATCAATGCGCCGCTATATTCTCCCTGTACCACCAGCCA
>JAOULY010000128.1 GCA_029881775.1 Gammaproteobacteria bacterium | reverse complement strand
TCATCCGGCTTGTGAGGCTTGCCGGATAACTCGGCAGTCATCCGCTCACTGCAGGCGTCGGCCAGGCGTTCAGCGGCGGCAACCAGCGGCCCACAGCGGGCAATATCCACCACCTCATCGACATACAGGTTATCGAACAGGCCGTCACTGCCAAGGATAACCGTGTCGCGCGGCGACAACCGCAACAGGGGGCCGACCTCCACATGCATACCGTTCATGCCGACCACGTTGGACACCAGGTGGCGGTCATCGTGGAACATCGCCTCATCTTCGTCGAGCATGCCGGATGCCTCGGCATAGCCCACCGGCGAATGCGGAACGGACTGATACTTGATCTTGCCACGCTGGCCGCACACAACGACCATGGAATCACCCACGATAGACGTCCGCATTACGGCACCGTCAATGGCAACCACGGCCACCGTCGAGGCACCGCCCTTGCCGTTTGCCAGGATCGCATCATTTGCCTGTTCCAGGCCTGACAATACCGCCTCGCGCTGAACCTCGCCCTGTCGGCCGGCAACACTGTCCGATAACAATGTCAGCAAGGTTCGCGAAGCGTCGTCACCGGCGGGCAGCCCACCCAGACCGTCAGCAACCGCCAGCACACAACAACCGTCCGCGCCCGGTATCACCGCCAGCGCATCTTCATTTGCGGTCTCGCGACCGGGACGTCGCCGGGTATAAACACACGCCCTGCCCCTCCCGACCGGAATGATTTCGGGCGCAACCATATCCATACCGGCACACACACCGGGTTTCATACGCGTGTCGTCCATTCCATGTTTTCCAGGTATTCGCGCAACTGGCCCGCGGTGCGAAATTTTTTCAGTATCAGGCTGCGTTTCAGGCCACAGCACAGCGCCTTTATTTCCTGCGGTTGCCGGCTGTACCAGGTGCGCCCGCCGGTCGCTTCGTACAGTATCTTTACCAGGTCGACGACGTCATCGCGGATATTCTCCGGCCGCGGCGCACCCCAGTGGAAAAAATCCAGCAACTTGAGATCAAAGCCGAGCCCGTAACGTTGCACGATAATGTTCTCGGTATGCAGGTCACCGTGGTATTCCTTCATGGCATGTATGCACTCAATACCGGATGCCAGCGCATGCAGCAGGTGCATGGCCGGGTACGGCCGCAGGCGCCGGCCCGGCTGGTTGGCGATAAAGTCGGACAGTAACTCGCCCTCGACAAAGTCAGATACCAGCAGCGTTATGGGTATACGCTGGTAGGTAATGGTATCGCTGGAATGATACTGGATCGCAATCGGGCAATGACGCAGCTTGTGCAGTTTGCGCGCGTAAAAACCCGCCGCCCTGTCGCGCGGGTTTCGCTGTGGATAAAACAGCTTGACGGCACGCTCGATTGACGTATTTTTTTCCCGGACCAGGTAGACCTCGCCTTCCCAGCCACGCCCCAGGCGTTTGACCACCTCGTACTTGCCCGCAAGCAGTCGCCCGGGATTTATATTGAACTGCTCGATCGACCGCGTCCCGGTCTGTTGATTGCGTGCCATGGGTCAAGCATAACGCCCGTGTGTACTCCGGGACAACGCTAAAAAACACCCGCGTAACGCAAACCGATCAGCACCAGGATAACCGCCAGTAAACCACGCAGCCCGTTCTCCGCTACATGCTTGCTCACCAGCGGCCCGAGAAAAGAACCGGCCACCACGCCGGTCAGCAGGAAGGCGAGCATGGCCAGGTCAAGCTCGATACCCAGACGGACATAGTTACTGATAGAGGTAATCGAATGGATCGCGATAGCCAGTGCCGAGGTGCCGGCGATGATGTACATCGGCAACCGCATGACAATACTCATGAAGGGGACCAGCAGGAAACCACCACCGACGCCGAGTGCCGAAGACAGCATGGCGATACCCAGTCCGGTAAGGAACGGCAACATCGGGTTGAAGCCGAAACGCTCGCCGCCAAAATCAAACACGAAACGCCTGAAACCGGCCTCGACACAACGTACACCTTTCTCGCACAGGTCCGCCCCGCTACGCACCTCGCCCTCGAAACTCTCGGCCGCCCGCATGGCCCGGGTCAATTGCACGGTGTTCGCGCCATGTCTGAATATCTGCCAGAACAGCTGTGCAGCGATAATAAATACCAGCACGGCGAATACCGGGCGGAACAGTGTCATGTCGGCCAGTAAACGATGCGACAGGCTGCTGCCAAGCAGGGCGCCCAGCACGCCACCTGCGCCGAGCAGGAATGCCAGTCGCCAGACCACTCGACACTGCCGCGCATACAGCGGCACTGCCACCAGCGGCGTTACCAGCGTCATTGCCTGCGCCATCGGCTTGACCAGGTTCGGATCACCAAGTCCGAATACCGAGATCATCCCGACAGAGGCAAGAATGCCGCCGGCCGCCCCGACGGTTGAGAACACCAGACCGACCAGCGCGCCCCAGCCAAGCAGCAACCATGGCGAAGCGGTGATACCCGCAATCTCAAAAACCATCTGCAAGTCCGCAACCGGCTGAAGTGCGGTCAAGATACCGCAGGCCGGTCACCCGCGCGAGCACTGCGACCGTCCGGGCGCTAGCCCGGCTCGCTGTCACGGAAACGGCTGGTGTTGAACTTGCGCGCAAACAGCTTGTAGACCTCCGCCACCGTGCGGGGCTTGCGCGCCTTGTCATGGAATATGGAGCGGTTACGGCTCGCCGGGCCCGGAAAAATTTCACCGGCAATCTGCGCCGGATCCTCGGCCAGCGCCTTGAGGAAGGAAATGGCACCACTGGCACCAAAAAAGTGGGTCAGGTAAATATCTGTGCGGTCAAGCGTGCGGTCAAGCTTCGAGTTCAGCTGACGCATGTTGCTGCGTACATGCTCGGCTGCCAGTAACGCCGACACGCGCGCATCGAGCCGCAAATCCAGCGCTGCCGCATGCAGGTCGGCATCCATGATTGCGGGTTGCATGACGCCCTTGCTGTCGGCCGTGTACTCGATGCGCTGACTGTATTTTTCCAGGCCATAGCGTGCGCCATAGGCCCTGATGGCATCCAGCCAGGTATCCTCCTTGAACTGGTACAGCCCAACCGCCGTCGATGTCGATGCACGCACGGTCGGCCTGAAATTGCTCTCGGTAGAAGCCAGTTCCATCAGAAAGGGAAATTCGACACCGGTACGCTTGCTGGCCAGGCGAATGGCTGCCAGCACGTGGCTGTCCACCTTGTATTTGCGAGCGTCCTTGCGTGCCAGCTCGGCATAGTAACCCAGCACGGCATCGACCTCTTCAGGCGTGGCTTCGGCTTCACCGTCAGTGGCAGGCATATACAGTGCGCGGAAGTCCGACAACGACTCATCGGCACTGAAACCCAGCAACGCCAGGTCGGCCCGCTGGCGTTCGGCAAGGCGCTGCGAGACGGCCGGCGATGGCGCCGGTGTAGCCTGTCCGACCGTTTCACGATTCAGGCTGTCAGTCAGGATCTTCAGTAATTCATTATGACTTTCGAAATGCTTTTTCATCAGGCTCTTCAAGTCAACGATGCCGGCCTGCAGCGGCGACAGGTCGATTGCCGGTGTCTCGCTGCGCACAAGCAGCCCGCTCAGCAGTGCGCCAGACAGGAACAGCAGGCCGGCCATGGCCGTTGCCTGCAGGCGGGACATACGCGGCGGTGTCTGCACGCGGGAAGCATCGAGCAACTGCTTGCCGACTTCGTGGAATGTTTTCGCCAGGTCTGTTTGCAACGCCAGCAGGCCTTGCTGCTCGGATTGCAGTCGCAACAGGTTTTCCTGTGTCAACTCGAGGCCGGCTTCATGCTGGCTGCGTGTTTCATCCAGCCTGGCCTCCAGGGAATGTATGTGTTGCTCGGCAGTCTGCTGCCGGCGCTGCGCATCGGCCAGCGATGCTTCCAGTGATTCGGCACGCACCTGTGCCGCGCGCCGGTCGCTGCTGATAACATTCAGCTGCTGCTGCAGGTCGGCGAGTTGCCTGGCATCCTGCTCACGGGTTTCAGCCAGCGCCACCTGCACCGTGTCGAGCTCGGCAATGACTTGGGCATGTTCCTCACGCAAGCCAGCCAGCTCGGTCTCCAGCGCATGCCGCTTCGGAAACGCTTTTTGCCTGATTGTCTGTAGCGCGTTTTGCAGGTTCATTATTGTTCTGCGGCTGTTAGTTGTTATTTGCGGCTGAACGAGCGGCCATTATATCGACTCACGGCTTACCGGGCACGGTAGCCATGCAGCCCTATTGTGGCGCAATACCGCCTGCCCGGTCTATCAGACCAAAGTCGTAGGTGTTTAATAAAAACAATAACCTGGAACGGCTACTGCAAGTCGATTCCCAGCCAGCGGGTCCATGCGTCGAACAGCCCGCGGTCCACGGCGGCGACCGACGCGCGCGGCGACAGTGCCCGCGTGAACACCGGTTGCCCGTCAAGGCTGACGGAGTGGCCACCGGCCTCGTTGAAGATCAGGTTACCGGCGGCATAGTCCCAGACTTTTGAACGACCGTGCAGGTAAACATGGCTGCGTCCGGCCGCCAGCCAGCACCAGTCCAGCGCCACCGAACCGAAGCTGCGTTGCGAGGCGTACGGTATATCAGTCACCAGTCGCGTTGCCAGCCCGGCATCCAGACGCTTGAAATCGATCAATGCCGTTGCCTGCCTGAGTGCCAGCCCGGACTCGACCACCCGCAGGGGTTTGCCGTCCAGCCGCGCACCTTCACCGTGCACTGCACTGAAACATTCGTCGCGCACCGGATCGTACACCAGCCCCAGCTCGACATGCCCCTTGTGCAGCAGCGCCAGCGCAACACAGTAGTAGGGAATCCCGCAGGCAAAGTTGCTGGTTCCATCCAGCGGATCAAGACACCAGACCGGCTGCCCCGATTCCAGCAAACCAGCCTGCTCGTCCGCCTCCATCTCTTCGCCGAGGAACAGCACGTCCGGCGACAATTGCTGCAGGCTGGCGGCGATACGCGTTTGCATGGCGGTGTCCGCCTCGGTCAGTATGCTGCCGTCACGCTTGCGCGTGCGTTCCACGCGCGCAAATCGCGGCAACAATTCTTCTCTTGCAGCGGATACGATAATGGCCTGAACTTTATCAACCAGTGAGTGACTATCCATCCGGGCATGATAACGCAGCTGCCGGCCTTATCGTCAGCCCTGTTCAAAACCACCAATCCCGACTAGGCTGCCAACATGCGCCTGTGTATTTTTCTGACGATAGGGTTGCTTGCCGGCATCGCCGCAGCCGGTGACGCCCTGCCCCGGCAAACGCAGACCCTGACGGTCGATGGTGAGCGCTGGTCGCTCAAACTGCCGGCCGGCATGCAACTGGAACTGCTGACCGACCGGCTCGATGCCCCGCGCCTGATGACCTTCCTGCCCAACGGCGAACTGCTGATCGGCTCGCGCGCAGGCAATGTTTACCGGCTGACGCCGCCCTATACGGACCCTGAGGTACTGGTCGAGCTGGCCGATTATCCGCACAGTCTCGCCTGGCGAGACAACGAGTTGCTGATTGCGCAAACCGACGGCCTGTACCGCGCACCCTATACACCGGGGCAGGCAGCAATCCCGTGGGACAGTGTTGAGTTACTGCTGGCCCTGCCAGGGGGTGGCGGACACAACAGTCGCAGCGTGGCCATCGGGCCGGACGGCCGCGTGTACCTGGCACTCGGCATCAGTGGTAACTGTTCCGACGAATATCTCGATGACAGCTATGCCTTCACCGACCGGCGTGGCGGCGTACTGGTGCTGGACGAGACCGGCAGCCTGCCGCTGTGGCGGACCTATGCCAGCGGACTGCGCAACCCGGTCGGCTTCGACTGGCATCCGCACACCGGCACCCTGTATGCCAGCAATAACGGGCCGGACCACCTCGGCTACGAGCAGCCGCCGGAATATTTCGCACGACTGACACCCGGTTCGTTTCACGGCATGCCGTGGTATCAGTTCGACGGCAAGCAGCTGCAACGTGACCACTGCATCCGGCGCAAACCGCCCCGCCCCGCCAGCGAGGTCAGTCGACCGGTTGCCACGTTCCCGTCGCGCAATGCGCCCATGGGGGTGGCGTTCATCCCTGACAAGGCATTGGACGGTCAGCTGGATGGCAACGCCATTGTGGCGCTGAAGGGCTCGTGGGGGACAAAACCCGGTGGCGGCATGTTCGGCAGCAAGGCAAGCCGGCGTCATCCCGCCCTGATGATGGTCAGGTTCCGGGACGGACAGGCGCTTGATGTAACGGAGTTCGTCAGTGGCTTCCAGCGCGCCGATGGCGAGCGCCTGGCAAGACCGGTCGGCGTTGCGTTCGG